>JAGPFT010000533.1 GCA_018056405.1 Anaerolineae bacterium | reverse complement strand
CGCTTGCGCTTCTCCGAGAGCACGGCGCGCACGCCGTCAATCATACCGCGCACGTCGCCGACGTTGAACACATAGCCGTTGACGCCGGAGCGCACCATATCGTCTACGCCGCCCACCCGCGAGGTGACGACGGGCAACCCGGAGGCCATCGCCTCGATCAGCACCAGCCCGAAGGACTCCATCGCCGAGGGGAAAACAAAAATATCGGCGCTGGCGAAGGCCGACCATAGCTCCTGGCCCTGTAGATAGCCCATGAACACGGTCGGCGTGCCGGCGAAGTGCACCTGCAGGTCGGTGCGCGCCGGCCCGTCACCGACGAGGGCCAGCCGCGTGCCCGGCACGCGCTCCAGCACCGCCTTGATCGAGTCGATCTGCTTCTCGTTGGACAGCCGTCCCACGTAGAGCAGAATGGTCTCCTCTGGGTGCCCGGCGCTCAGGCGGGCGCGCATGGCGGCGGAATGGTGGCGCGGGTGAAACCGCTCGGCGTCCACGCCCCTGCGCCACAGCCCGACGTGGCGCACGCCGTGCGCCAGCATGTCCTGTTGCACGAGCCGCGAGGGAGCCAGCGCATAATCGGCGGCGTTGAAGTTCTGGCGCGTGTACCACCAGATGGCCGGTTCCAGGAAGCCGATCCCCAGGTAGCGGGCGATGGTCGCCAGGTCGAGGTGGAACGAGGCCAGCGTGGGGATGTTCAGTCGCTTGGCCATGACCATGCCGCCCGTACCGACCAGCGTGGGGTGAATGAAGTGGGCGATGTCCGGCTTGAAGTCCTTGACTTCGCGGTAGGTGCTCAGCGTAGGCGGGCCGACCCTTAGCTCCGGGTAGAGCGGGAAGCGCACGCCCGGCACGCCGACGACCTTCCTGCCGCGATAATGATCTACCTGGTCGGCCAGCTTGGGCGCGACGATCATGAACTCGACATCGCGCTGGATCAGGTGATCGAGCAGCAGCAGCAGGACGGTCACAATCCCGTCAATTTTCGGCAGAAACGTCTCAGTGAACAGCGCGACACGCATGGCCTGACGGTCCCCGGCGATCCCCCGCCTCCAACCCAATGATAACCCACCAGCGCGCCGGACGTTGCTGAGCGCCTTCTATTGCGAATTGCGAACTGCGAATTGCGAAACCGTTGTACGGCACCAGCGCAAGCGCCTCGACCCAGGATGCAGTTGCTCTTCGGTGATGCTCCTCACCCGCTTGGCAACTGGCGGGTGGTCAGCGACTTCTCCATGAAATACCAGCGGCGGATGCCATAGGTCAGGCGAGTCAGCCAGCTTGAGCGGGTGCGGCTGACGGCCAGCCCCGCCTTCTCGTAGAGGTGAATGGCGCGGGCGTTGTCTGCGGAGACCCACAGCGTCAGGCGAGCGCGACCGTGCGCCCGCGCCCACCCCTCGGCATGGGCCATCAATTGCCCGCCGATGCCCTCGTCCTGGCAGTCGGAGGCCACGCCCAGGTCGCTGATGTACGCTTCGTCCGGCTCCGGCTTGTGGCTCAGCAGCCAGAGCATGAACGCGGCGCGCAGCATCCGCAGCAGCCCTAGCTCGCGCACAGCCAGGCTTTCGAAGGCCCGGTTTTCTTCGGGCGTGTGGTGCAGCGGCTCGACCACCAGCGTGCCGACGATGCGCCCGCCCCGGTCGGCGACCAACACGCCGTCATAGCCGCGTCTGACCGGCCCCGTGTAGATCGCTTCCAGCAGGCCGACGACCTTCTCGCGGTCGTTGCCGAAGATGGCGCGCATCTTGTCGCTGAAGGCCTCTTGCAGCACGGCGGCCATCGCTGGCAGGTCGGCCAGGCGCGCCGGTCTAATCTGGAGCATCGTCCCCCTCCAATGCCGCCAGCGCCAGCCCGATGGCGGCTATGGCCGCAATGTTGCGGATGCGCCCGCCTCGCCAGGCTGCGCGCACTTCGGCCAGCGTCAGCCAGTGCTGCGCCATGATCTCAGACTCCTCGCGCTGCGGCGCGCCAACCACACGCGCCCCCCGCGCCAGAAAGATGTGCGATGCCCCGCAGCCCCGGTTGCCGTCCATGAAAAAACGGCCCAGGTAGCGCCAGTTCGTCGCCTCGACGCCTGTCTCTTCGCGCAATTCGCGGCGGGCGGCGGCCTCGGCAGATTCGCCGTCGTCCAGGTAGCCGGCGGGCAGCTCCAGCGAGAGGGCGCGCGCCCCTTGCTTCCAGTGCTCGATCAGCGGCACGCGCCCGTCGGCAGTCACGGCAAAGATTTGCGCCCACTCCGGCATGTCAATGTGGTAGAAGGCGTCAATCTCGTGGCCGTTGGGCAGCCGGACGCGCTCCGCGCTGACGCGCAGCCAGGGGCGGCAATCCAGCAACTCGCGCGCGGCGAGCGTCTGCCAGGGCTGAATCTCCGGCGTCATTGGCCCGCTCCCAGACCCAGCCCGACAAGCTGCTCCGGGTCAACCCACGTCCCGCTGACGGCCATTTCCCAGTGCAGGTGCGCGCCCGCCGACCGCCCATTGAGACCGCTGAGAGCGATCACGTCGCCCTGGCGCACCCACTGGCCGGGCACGACCAGCAATTCCGACAGGTGGGCGTAGCCGCTGTAGATGCCCCAGCCGTGATCCACCAGCACGTAGCCGCCGCGAATGGGCAGCGTGCTGGCGAGTATGACACGCCCGCTGGCCACGGTGGTGACCGGCGTGCCGACGGGCATCCGGTAGTCCACGCCAGTATGCCGCCGCCAGGTCGCCTCGTTGTACAGCCGCCACGTACCGAAGGGTCCGATCTGCGGGGCGGTGC
>JAGPFT010000532.1 GCA_018056405.1 Anaerolineae bacterium | reverse complement strand
CGGCAGAAGGCCCCTCCCCCTGGCCCCCTCCCCGGCAGAGCCAGGGAGGGGGAAAGCGCCGTGCCAGCGATCCAAGTCCCCCTCTCTAGCTCGGCTGGAGAGGGGGATTGAGGGGGAGAGGCCTGTAGGGGCGGCGATCAGACTTCCGAAGTTTCTGAAAACTTCGGAAGTCTTAGTGCGGCGGGAGGCCCCTCCCCCTGGCCCCCTCCCCGGCAGAGCCAAGGAGGGGGAAAGCGCCGTGCCAGCGATCCAAGCCCCCCTCTCTAGCTCGGCTGGAGAGGGGGATTGAGGGGGAGAGGCCTGTAGGGGCGGATAGCAGCGCGAGAAGCATTGAGAGGGCGACCGATCAACCTCACCCCCTGGCCTCGCGGCGCTCGGCTCTTCCCCTCCTCCGTCAGCGGAGAGGGGGCGGCGAAGCGCGCCAGCGCCGAGCGGGGGAAGGGGCTGGGGGATGGGGGGGTGCGGTAAAGCGCTGATCAGGTCTTCCCGATTGCCTGTGAGGAAAGCACTCCAGATGCCACTGTGATTAGATAATCTTAAAGCTCAGTACAACCTCTCTATGAAATAAGCCAACGGTTTTGTCCGTTTAGGGTTCGTGATATACTGGGACTCAGACGGGTGGGCAGAGCATCATCCCTGGCTGAACGGTGTTCACAGGTCGGGGGTCATCACAAGACACTTTGAGGGCGATCTTTCATGGACGACCGGCAGAGCGAGGCCGCCGAGCAACCATACGCCGTAGTGTGGCTAGGGCCGGATGATCCGCTGCTGCGCGCCATCGTCTCCCATGCTGACGTGTTACACGTGATGACGGCTCGCGCGGCGCTTCATGCCCTGGAGCGCGGCGCTGCCTGTTGCCTGGTTGTGGATGCGGCGCTGCTCGATGCGGACATTGGCGCGCTGCTGCGCGAAGTGCGCCATCGCTGGCCGCACGTCGGGCTGGTCGTCACCGGCGAGCGCCTGGACGGGACGGCGTATGGGGCGGTGCCCTTTCCCGAAGTAGACCGCTACCTGCCGCGCGATACGCCCCCGCAAGAACTGCTCACCGTCCTGACCTACCTCACCGAGCGCGCCGCCTACCACACCACTGGCGGCGACTATCTCACCCTGCAAAGGCGCGCCCGCCATCTCGAAGGGCTGCTCCAGGCGTCCTTTGCCATCTCAGGCACGCTGAACGTGCGCACCATCGTTGGCGATCTGCGCGAGATCGGGCGGACGGCGGTGGACGCCGATGACATAGCCGTGCTGATCGCCAGCGAAGACTACAGCGACCTGTTCGACGGGCTGCAACTCGGCGTCCCAACGGCTTACCTGGAAGTGTGCCGCACGACTCTGGCGGCGCTTGCGCCAGACGAGCGCATAGCCTACCTGTCGGACGAGGTGCTGCTGCGCGAACGGCTGCCGGACATGCTGCCTACAGCCATCCGTGTGCGCGAGGCTGCCGCTGCCGAGGCGTGGTCGTACATGCGCGTGCCAATGACAGTAGACCAGAATCTGATCGGCTTTGTCGCCTTCTTCGCCGACCGTCCGGGGCGCTTCAACGGGGCGCACCTGCAGCTTGGCCGCCTGTTCACGGCTCAGGTTGCAGCGGCAGTGCGCAACATGCAGCTTTACCTGCGCCTGCACAGTGCCGAGCAGCGCCAGAAGGCCATCAGCCAGGTGGCGAGCCTGATCGCCGACAATCTGGCCATTGACACGGTGCTGGCGCGCATCGTCGAGGAGGCGGTGCGCCTGGTAGACGGGCTGGCCGGCATGGTGCAGCTTGTCCAGCCTGACCACAGCCTGGTGGTCAGCGCAGTGTACAACCTGCCCGCCAGCCTGGTGGGCCAGAATGTTGGCTTTGGCGGCGAGCATTCCGGGCGCATTGCCTCCACAGGTCGCCCGCAGATTCTCACCGGGCCGTATGACTGGAATGGCACGGGCGTGCTGCTGCACGATCTGCTGCCCAGCGACGCGGTGTGGTTCGGTGTGCCGCTGCTCTACCGGGGCATGGTGTTGGGCGTTCTGCAGGTCATCCGCGAGCGGCGCGGTCTGGTGGACGTGCAGGACATCCAGGATGTGCTGATGATGCTCGCGCCCCAGGCAGCGACAGCCATCGCCAAAGCGCAGCTCCATGCTATTGTGCGCCAGGAGCAGCGTCACCTGCAAGCTGTGCTCAACCACACGCCGGCCCTGGTGTTGGTCTGCGATGCTGAGGGGCGCGCCCAGCTTGCCAACCGCGAGGCCAAGCGTGTGCTGGGGCGTTGGGGGCTGTCATTCGAGAGCCTCAAAGGTGAATATGTGCTCGACATCGTGCGGAGCTTGCTGCCCGATGAAGCGCCACCGCTGGACAGCCTGATTGACACGCTCGACCGTATTCTGGAGGTCTCGTTAGGGCGAGCAGGCATCTACCTGCTGCAGATTGCCTCGATCAAGACGCCGGATGGCGTGATAGAGGGCTATGTAGGCGTCGCTCAGGACGTGACCGAGCTGCGACGCGCCGACCGCATGAAGGCCAACCTCACCCGCGTGCTCACTCACGATCTGGGCAACCTGCTCATGCTGGCCCATAACCCGATCCAGCTTCTGGACGAGCCGGACATCACGCCGGAGCAGCGCCAGATGCTCAAGGGGATGCTGATCAGCAGCCTGGAACGCATGGAGGCCCTGGTCCGCGATGTGACCGATCTGGAGATGGCTTCCTCGATGGGGTACGACTCGATGGCTCCCTACAAACTCGATGCGCTGGTCGAGCGTGTGGTGGCGCGCAGCGAGGAAGAGGCG
>JAGPFT010000041.1 GCA_018056405.1 Anaerolineae bacterium | reverse complement strand
AGTTGGGTGCGTTCATCGCTCTCGAGTTTGACAAGGTACTTTTTCGCTGGCATGTCTGGCTCTCCTTATTCAGTTGAGCCAGACTTTACCCTGGTTTATGCTTCATATCCAAAATGACCGAGTACTACTGCCCCTTGCATATCCGCGACTTCGCCAGCACCGTCCCTGCGGATGCGTCCAACAACTACTGGTCTAACCTGGACAGCAAGGCTACCTGGGGTAGCGTGACAACTGCCCCTGTCCTATCTGCTCCTGTAAGCTATGGTGAGCTTTCAGGTGAGGGCGAGGTGTGCTTTGTGCTAAAGCCACCTCGGCAAATTGACTTCACCAACATTCGTTTCAAAGATGCGCATGCCGCGCTCAAATCCCTCATGTTTTGGCTCATCTGGAATGAAACGAGCGAGGATCGGTTCTATTTCGGCGGCGATGCTCAGATCGGCACTGCCAATTCACCCATTACTGATCAACGCGATCAGATTAGCCGTCAACTCGCTTCGTTTCTCATCGATACGCCATATTGTGCAAATGGCATCAATCAGGCTTCTGGAGAGCAGCCAGGGACTCTTAACTGGGATGGCAATGTTGTCCGTATTGAACACTGTGAAGACCATCGCTACATGATGGCCCAGGTACTAATCAACGCTTTCATCGACTATGAGCGAAAGGTAACCTGGTACGATCCCGACGTTCCGGAACAACTCATGGCAGTGATTTATGGATATGGGTATACCAACTTTGTACAGGCAGTACGTTGGGGAGACAACTCACTATGGGATGGGTATGGGATCTGTCAGGCTGCAGATTACTTCAGCGATTGGCCTAAGACCCTAATCTCCCGCGATGGGACCGTAACAGACTTATTCTCCACTTACCAGGAAATACTTGAGAAGATAGACAAGATCAACGAACAGATCGGGGAGTGTGGTACCGGAAATGAATGTCTGGCGTCATTTCCACATCGATGGCAAGTGCAGGCACTGGCAGTGCTATGGTTGGATGAGTATCTCAGTTGTCGTTCCAATGTCGCGACGAATGATCCGTATTGGACTCATTTTCAGGATGCCAGCTCAAGAATTATCACCCAGATCGATAGGGCAATAGACGATTTCTACGCCCAAAAACCCGACCCGACAGATGGAGGATGGGGGAGACTGAACGCAAATCGGTTGCCGACTGACAATCCGCACGCGATCTCTCTTGCAACAGTCTCGCTCGGGCTAGATAGCCCGCAGGCAGATGTCAAGAATCTTTATGATGAGCGACCAGGCGGAACCGGTGTTTGTCCACTGACAAAGAGCGAGATTCTGAACTACATCCACTCCCCGGCGATGGACCATATCGATCAGGTGAGGGATTGTTACCCACCTATCAATCCAGTCGTTCTACAACCCCTCTTGTGGCTGGATGTATCTGCTGCTGAGGCTCAAACGCCTGCCGGCTACAGGTGGGCTACTGCGTCGTACGTGCGTCTGCAAGGAGAACATCTGCAAAGATATGTGGATATTTGTGCCACATACGGTCGTTGTCTGGACGGGCAAAGCCAATAAGGAAAGGCACGCGATGAACGCTGTTTCACGAACGTCAAAGGGTTTTCTCCTGTTGCTTCTCATGGTGCAGTTTCTGCTCGGTTTTGCTTCTGAACAGAGGGGCCGTGCGCAACACGAACCATCGATTCTCGAAATCGAATGGAGTGTTGACGGAAACCTGCAGGCCATAGGATATTGGGATTACACTGTGAGATCCGAGGCGTTTCCACCGGCCAGACGGTAAGAACTCTGGAGATACCCCACTACACAGACATAGCCTGGAGCCCACTTCCTCACCCAGAACTGCTGGCAGTAGGGCATTGGGGGGGCATCCTGGTTTTCGACGTGACAACCGGAAACGTGGTGACAGACATCCGGGGTCCGGTCTTTCCTGCCGTCACCACAATTACCTGGAGCCCTGATGGGACCAGGCTGGCCGCCGGGCACCAGATGGATAGTATGGGGGGAGAAGGCGCGAGAGGCATCTCAAGTGTGTGGGATGCGACAGGGCAATTCCTGATGACGTTCGATAGCTCGCCGCATCTCTATAGAGTGGATTCCGTCGCCTGGAGCCCCGATGGAACGCGAATCGCATCTGCGGGGATAGATGGAGTGATGATCTGGAATACGGTCTCAGGCGTGAAGGAAGCAGACCTCGAAGCTGAAGAGGTGCGGCGGGTTTCCTGGAGCCCTGATGGGAGCAGACTGATCGCGGGTGGCCATAAGTTCAAAGCAAAGGTCTGGGATGGAAATACTTACCAGTTTCTAACTAATATTGAAATTGGTGATATCATAAAGGACATCGCCTGGCGTCCTGACGGACAACAGATCGCACTGTTACTAGACGACACACTTCGAATTATCGACGGTAATACCTATGAGATACTGTACGATTCCCCTCATAGTCCTGTTGGTCCGAGGGGATTAGCCTGGAGTCCGGACGGAAGCCAACTGGTTTACGGTCTTGGGGAAGCTATGCAGGCGGTCTCTCCGCCGCCTATGTCTACCCCCACCCCTACACCCACCGAGACGCCCACGCCAACCGAAACACCGACGGCCACGCCCACCTTTACCCCCACGCCCACGGAGACGCCGACGCTCACCCCGACGCCGGACCCGGTCATCTTCTTCGACGATTTCGAGAGCGGCAGCGGCAACTGGACGGCGACCGGTCGCTGGGCGCTGAACAGCCAATACCACCATAGCGGCAGTTGGGCCTTTGCCAATATCCGCAACACCTATAGCAGCTACACCGACGCCCTCACGCTCAACGTCCCTCTGGACCTGACGGGGGCTACTACGCCGCAACTGACCTACTGGACGCGGTATCAGTTTGGCTCTAACGCTGACGGAATGTACGTACAGGTTTCCCTCAACAATGGACAGACCTGGACAATAGTGCAGACCCTCAGCCTCCCTAACTCGAACTGGGTGCGGAAGAAAATCAATCTGAGCGCCTACGCGGGTCAGACGATCCAGTTGCGCTTCAGGTTGAAAGCGATATCCGTGAATGGCCCAAGTTCTGTCCCGAACTGGTGGATTGACGATGTGAAAGTGACACGCACGTCGTCTTGAGAGGTTCCTGTTCATAGGGGGTGCTTTCACTTTCCAGAGATACAGCAGGGGCGCTGCGATAGCGAGCGCCCCCTTGCCGCGCCAGCTCCGCCTGAGACACGCCCGCAGCGTAGCGAGCGCGGATGAGGGTGTCGCGTTGTTGGGTACTCAGGGACTTGTCAGGCCGCGCGCGTTCGTGGTAGAGTTGGGATAGGGCAGCAGGGACGGAAATCCGCCCAGTCTCTAGTCTTGGAGCGATTCGCGCCTCCAAAGCCCCTATGGGGCATATCATTCCCCTGACTTTCATCGGTCGGGGGACTTTCTTTTTCCCCTAGAGCCGCTTCCACTTTGGCGGCCAGGTCAGGGTACTCCTCCCGGTACAATTCCATCCGCAGCACCAGGAAGCGGTCCGCCCAGGGCTTGAGCCGGAAGTCGGTGATGCGCCGCGTGTCCAGGTCATAGACCAGATACTCGAACAGATTGCGCGCCATGCCTTGCCGGTCCTCCGGGCTGGCCGTATCCCACAGGTCGGCCACCTTATTGACCACATCCATGCACATTGCCAGTTCGACCGCGATCTGCTCCATCTCGCTGGTGCGCATCTGCCAGTGGGCTATCTCCCGCTCGTTGCGCGTTACGATGTCGTGATACTCGTCAATGTCAATGCGCCCCTCTTTGTAGAGCGTCACCGCCGCGTCAATGCGCCGCTTGCACAGGGCAATCGCTTCCTGCTTCTGCGTCTCCAGGTCGACCCCGCCCGCCGCCTGCTTCTGGACAATGTCAGCCCCAATCGCCAGTTCGGTCAGCAGGTGCTGGGCTTCGTCATTGACCGTCAGCAGCTTGAGCAGCCGCCCGAAGTCCTCGTGCAGGTCGTCGCAGCGCACCGACTTGTTGGTGCAACCGCAGGACACACCCCCCGCGTGGCGGTAGCGCAGCCTGCCGTTCTGGTTGGTCACGCCCAGGAGCCGAACGCATGGTTGTTCTGCGTGCCGCCGTGTTTGGCTCCGATTTTGACCGCTTATGGCGCTTGGCCGCTTAGTCGCCCTGAACTTGAAATGCACCCCCAGCCGGACGAACGAGTGTGTGCAAAGGTTGTCAGTGATACGTGTGACGCTGGCAGTAGCCTCACCCCCAGCCTCGCTGCGCTCGACTTGCCCCCCTCCGGCATGGAGAAGGGGCGGCGAGGCGCGCTAGCGCCGAGCGGGGGTGAGGCTAAGGCGCGCGACCATGTTGCCTGACAGGTTTTGCACGCACCCGGACGAACGCTTGACAGGGCGGCTCTCGTCCGTACAATTAGGGGTGTCGGGGCGGGCGGGCTTGTGCTGTGCGCTCACTCCGTCACCGTCGTCCGAGTGGAAAGGCCCTTCATGCGCCAGGTGTCCGCCGCACGCTAAACCCGCTCCGGGAATGGCTCTGTGCCCTGCCCGCGAACGTGTGCGTTCGCACGCCTGTGTCGCTTGCTGACTGACGCCTGCCGGGTCTGATGGCTGAACGCCTTCGCGCGCCGCACGGGGATGCTCCCGGCGGCGCGTTATTGCTGGAGTCGCCATCACCCGCACCGTCTGTAGCCATACCATGAAGGACCCGCTATGTTATCGGTCTCCAATCTCTCGTTACGATTCCCTGGCGCAGAGACATTTCTCTTCACTCACGTCTCGTTCACGGTCAATGCCGGCGAGCGCGTGGGGCTGATCGGCCCTAACGGCTGCGGCAAGACGACCCTGCTGCGCATCATCACCGGCGAGATTGATGCCAGCAGCGGGAGCGTGCAGCGCATCCCGCCCGACCTGCGCGTGGGCTACCTGGCGCAGGGGCTGCCCGCGCCGGACGAAACGCCGCTGCGCGATGTCCTGTTCCCGCGCGCCGCCGAACTACGCGCCGCCGAAGCCGAAGTCGAGTGGCTGGCGGCGGCTCTGGTGAGTGCCGGGGACGACCTGAACGCCCTCGCCCCCGCCTACGACGCGGCCCTGGCCCGGCTGGAGCACCTCAGCCGCGCCTCCGATCCCGGCACCGTTGAGCGCGTGCTGGCCGGGCTGGACCTGGCCGCTCTGCCGCTGGACGCGCCGGTGGGCACGCTCTCCGGCGGGCAGAAGACGCGGCTGGGCCTGGCCGCCCTGCTGCTCGACGATCCGCAGCTTTTGATCCTCGACGAGCCGACCAATCATCTCGACGTGACGGCGCTGGCCTGGCTGGAGGGATGGCTGCGTGACTTCCCCGGCGGGGCGCTGATCGTCTCGCACGACCGCACCTTCCTCGACGAGACGGTGACGCGCCTGGTGGCCCTGGACGACCAGACGGGCACGGCGCGCGTCTTCGAGGGCAACTACAGCGCCTATGCGGCGGCGGTGCGCTCCGCGCTGGACAGACAGTGGGCGCAGTGGCGCGACCAGCAGGTGGAGATCGCCCGCTTGCAGGCGGACATGCGCCAGACGATGGCCCGCGCTGTGCGCAAGGAGAACGCGACCCACAACGACCAGCAGCGCCGCTACGCCAGGAAGGTCGCTCACAAGGCGAAGGCGAAGGAATCCCGGCTGCGCCGCTACCTGGAGTCCGCTGAGCGCGTGGAGAAGCCCCGCCCCCGCTGGGGCCTCAAGCTGGACTTCGGCGACCTGCCGCCGACCGGCCAGGATGTGGTCTTCCTCGAAAACCTGACGGTCGGCTACGATCCGCGCGCGCCGCTGCTGCGCGACCTGACGCTGAGCGTGCGCGCCGGGGAGCGCGTCGCCGTGCTGGGGCCGAACGGGCACGGCAAGAGCACCCTGCTCAAGACGATCGTCGGGGCGCTGCCGCCACTGGCGGGGCGAGTGCGGCTGGGAGCCAGCGTGCGCATCGGCTACCTGGCCCAGCAGCAGGAGAGCCTCGACCCCGGCAGCAATGCTCTGGCGGTGATCCAGGCCGCGACGCCGCTGGGCCACACCGAAGCGCGCTCGTTCCTGCACTACTTCCTCTTTGCTGGGGATGACGTGTTCACGCCCGTCGCCGATCTCAGCTTCGGCGAGCGGGCGCGGCTGATGCTGGCCGTGCTGGTGGCGCGCGGGGCGAACCTGCTCGTGCTCGACGAGCCAATCAATCACCTGGACGTGCCCTCACGCGAGAAGTTCGAGGAGGCGCTGGGCGCGTTCCAGGGGAGCGTGCTGGCCGTGGTGCACGACCGCTACTTCGTGGATCGCTTCGCCACGACCGCCTGGACTATCGCCGATGGCGCCCTGCGCGAAGAGGTCCGCGTGCCGCTGTTGGGGTGAGAGGACGAGTGGCTGTGCATCTGGATGTGGGGATCGTTTTTTGAGAAACGTCCTGGAGGAGCATCCCATCTTTTCCGAAACTTGCAGTGGAGACCACGCATATCTATCATAGGTCGTGCTTCAGGCGCGATTCCGTGATAGGCGTCGTTTGGAAACAGAGCGAAGACGGTAGGTATCCGTAGTTAAGGTTCACTTCAATGGGAAGAAGATATCGTCATCCCCCGATTATCGAGGCACTCTGTGAGTTTCGCTTTGAGCCAAGCGCCCCTTGGGACCTCGCGATTCCTGGCCTGATATACGAAAAGGTCCGGGTTGATTTTCCCAAGAGACAGCAGGCGAAAGCGTTTGAAGTTAACGTTGCAGCCAGCCCAGAAAGTGTTGAGCAACGCCTAGTGACTACTGATCGCATACAGTTCTTGCGAGAGGATGAAAAGGCGCTCATTCAGGTGGATCGGAATTTGCTGGCTGTCAACCACTTGGCACCGTATCCCACCTGGCAAGAATTCTTACCTCTGATTCGACTGGGATTCAATGCTTACGTGGAAGTGGCCAGACCGAAGGGTATTCAACGCATTGGTTTGCGCTATATCAACCGCATTGAGATGCCAGGTCAAGATATTGAACTGGAAGACTTCCTAGAGTTTCGGCCTTTTATTGGGCCAGACTTGCCCCAGAATTTCGATTCGTTCATTGCAGGCATTCAGGTTCCCTATGAGCATTCCAGAGATAGCCTCAGGTTGCAGATAGCCAGCGCTGTCGCCGGGGTTCCCAATATGGCAGCAGTGTTACTCGACCTCGACTATTTTCTGGCCCAGCCAAACCAGATAACCCTGGACAACGTTTTCGAATGGGTGCAAATTGCTCACGACCATGTAGAAGAAGCTTTTGAAGCCTGCATTACGGATCGGTTAAGGGAAATGTTTGAGGAAGTGGCGGACAAGTGACTCATCTAGCTTACCTACAAAGCGGAACAACACCAGTGAGCTGCTCAGCAGTACCTGCGTTCTTGTGCGAGCAGACTGGTTGGCGCGCGGGCACGGGGGAACCTGATGCGGAAAGACCCGTTCGACCGTTGTCTCTCTGGCATCTTACCCCCATCTCGACGGGGTTCACGCCTTCGTTCCCCTTATCGAAGGCCACACAGAGCGAGCAAGAGGCAGGAGCCGCCGTTATCCTTCGGATTTGGTCAGTTGTTGAACCCCGCTACGACTTCATGAGACCGCGCGAGGTTTCCAGTTTCCTGCAGGCGCACCCTTTCCTGTTCCCTTTGCTGGTGGAAGCGCACGGGAAAATCGCCGAGTATTTCGAACCATCTACGAAACCAATTCTGGAGGTGATCGCTGATCCAGAGTCTGAGGATAGCCAGGAGTTGTTTGTGCTTATTCTAACTCACGATACTCCTGAGGAAGCGTTGTCTCGCCTTGATCGCCTGGATCAGGAATGGTGGCTTGACGTTTTACCCCAGGCGCGTGGCAAGATGACCATTGACGTAGAGTACCGTTAACGATGTTCGACTGGTTTGAGTATTTCGATCTTGCCAGGAATCTGGCCCGGCAGGACAATGAGGCCAGCCAACGCTCAGCCGTGAGCAGGGCCTACTACGCGATCTTCTGCAGCGCCCGCAACCGACTTCGCTGGGAAGGAGAGTCAATCCCAAAAACAGGCGAGGCTCATAGGATCGTCTGGGATCAGTTTGAAAAAAGCGCTGAAAAAAGGCGTAGGAAGATCGCACAAGACGGGAGACGCTTGAGGCGCAAGCGGACAAAGGTTGACTACGACGACGAGGTGGTGAACCTGGGTTATCTTGTCCAAGATGCGATGGAAACTGCGGACAAGTTGATTTTGCTATTACGAAGTTTGTAGGATACGGTTTCTCTGTTTTAGTTTTAGTTAGCCTCAATCCTCTGCCGTAAACTAGCCTGTGCCCCCCTACGGTCACGGCTCGAGGAAGTAGCCGCTGCTGTCCCCTTCGGCGACGAAGCCCACCGTCATCATGTCATCGAATTCCAGCCACCACCAGGCATAGCCGTCTGCGCAATACGGGCCGCCCATCACCATGAAGCCCGCCCCTTCAAGCTGGCTGACGATGCGAGCGCCCCCTGGCGCGTCGCGCACGTTGATTGGCACCCCATCGGTATAGGTCACCCGGCCTATGTCGCTCAGGCGCAGCCGCTCATGTGCAGAACCCTCCCGGTTGTCTTCTGTGACCTCACGCCTGCGCGCTGCCTAGTCGCCGATCTCCGGCGCGACGGCGTGGGCGGTGCGCCGGGGCCGGGCTTGAGGCACGCCGCCCGGCCACCACGTCCAGCGGCCAAAGAGAGCGGCCAGCGCCGGGTCGAGCACTGTGCGCACCACGAAGGTGTCAATCAGCACGCCGACGGCCACCGCGAAGCCGATCTCCAGCAGCCCGGCTACCTCGCCAGTCAGCAGTGCAGCGAACGTGCCGGAAAGAATGATCCCCGCCGAGGTGATGATCGCGCCCGTCGTGGCCACGGCCACGTGCACGCCCTCGCGCAGCCCGTGATAGCCGACCTCTTCCTTGATACGCCCGAAGAGGAAGATGCTGTAGTCAATGCCCAGCGCCACCAGGAAGACGAAGGAGAAGAAGGGCACGTACCAGGTCAGCCCGGCCACGCCGAGCAGCGTCTTGAAGACCAGATTGGTCAGGCCCAGGGTGAAGGTGAACGACAGCACGACGGTACCGATCAGGTAGAGCGGGGCGATCAGGCTGCGCAGCATGAGCAGCAGCACGATGAAAATGCCCAGCAGCACGAAGCCGATGGCCCGCAACAGGTCGCGGTTCATCGTATCGCGGATGTCGGCGTTGATCGCCGAGCCGCCGCTGACCACGGCCTCGCCGCCGTCCTGATAATTCTTGAGCACATGGCGGATGGCGCCCACAGTGTCCAGCGCGGCGTCGCTGCTCGGCGAGACGGAGAGGATGACATCCAGCTTGAAGGCAGTGTTCTCTGCCGCCAGGTACGTCGCCGCAAGCTGCCCGGCCAGCGCCGGGTCCAGCCCGTCGCCGGTCGCCGGCAGGCTTGCCAGCAGATCGATCAGCGCGGTGGGCATCAGGTACGGCTCGTCCACTGTCTCGAAGCGAGTCGCCAGCCCTTCGACGGCGGCGGCCAGGTCATCCTGGCGGGTGAGGAGCTGCAGCGGGTTGGCCAGCAGGTCGCGGATCAAGACCAGGTTCGGGTCGTCAGCCACTTCTGGGAAACGCTCGGCCAGCAGGTCTGTATAGCTTTGCATCCCGGCCAGCGCCGTGCCGATCTGCGCGGGAGCCAACGCGCTCATCTGCCCCGCGTCGCCGATCATGCCCAGGGCCAGGCGAAGCTGCGCGCTGACGTGCAGCACGTCGCGCAGCTCAGCATATCCCTGGCCGAGCGGGTCGTCCAGGCCGCGCACGTCGAAGATGTTATCGAGCGCCGCAATCTCGTCGCTGAGGCGCACGATGTCGGCGGCGATGCGGTGGGGGTCGCGCCCGGTCACGACGACGGTCAGCGGCATGGTGTTGCCCGCGCCCAGGCTGTCCTGAAGCAGCAGGAAACCGGTGACAATCGGCTTGTCGTCCGGCAGGTCATCGAACAGATCATAAGTCACGCGCTGGTTCAGACCATAGACCGAGAGCGGCATCATCAGGGCGACGATGACCAGGATGACTACCAGCGGGCGCGTGCTGACCCACTGCGAGGTCACGGCGTAGAGCCGCCCCTGGCCGCGATGGGTGGCCTGGCGCGGCCAGAACGCCCGGTCGCCGAGCGTCGCCAGCAGCGCCGGGACGAGCGTCAGCCCGGCCAGCAGCGACATGACAATGCCCAAGGCCAGCGCCGGGCCGGTCGTGTTGAAGATGCCCATCTCGGCGAAGATCATGGCCATGAAGCCGACGAAGATCGTGCTCGCGCTGCTGGTGATCGTCTCGCCAACGCGGTGCACCGTGTGGGCCGTGGCTTCCTCAACGCTGGGGTGATCGGCCATTTCCTCACGGAAGCGGCTGATCAGAAAGAGGCAGTAGTCCGTGCCCGCGCCGTACATCACGGTGATCAGCAGGACGTTGGCGTAGGTGGTGATCGTCAGGTAATTCGCGCCCAGCCAGCCGACCATCCCCCGCGTGATCAGGAAGGCGAGCGTCACCGCCGACAGCGGAACGAGCGGGCTGACCGGCGAGCGATAGACCGCCAGCAGGATGAAGACCACCAGCACCAGCGTCACCCAGATGGCGCGGTCGGCGCTGGTGAGGACCGATTCGCTGGTTTCATTGACCAGCGGGCTGGCCCCGGTCTGATAGGCGCGCACAGACGGCGGGCGGTGCGCTTCCAGCCAGGCGTCAATCTCCCGCATGGCTTCGACGGAGGGCGGCTCGGTGGGGCTTTCGGTCATGTTGACGCGCACCAGGGCGATCTGGTTGACCAGCAGGGGGTCGGGGCTTGTCTCTCCTGCCACCAGCAGGGCGGCCAGCGCCGGAGACTGAGTAGGCGAGGTCACTGCGTCGAGGACTTCCGGCGCTTCGTCGCTGGTCGCCCAGTCGGTGAAGGCGCGGATGAAGCGCCCGGCTTCGGTGTCAAGCTGCGCTTCGAACGAAGGAGCGTCCAGGTTCAGCACCCCTTCGGCGGACTGGCGGGCATCGAAGACGATGACCGAGCCACCGGGGGCGTTTTCGTCGGGAAACAACTGCTCGTAGAGGGTGCTCGCGTGCTTGAACGGGGCGTCAGCGGGCAGGAAGTCGGCCAGGTCCGAGCTGGCTACCTCGGCCATATTGGGCGCGGTCAGGGTGACAATGGCTGCCGCAGCCACCCAGACGACGATGATCGGGATGCGGTAGCGGGTGGCAAAACGTCCCAGGTATTCGAAAATCATGCGGAAGCCTCCGAGATGCTGGCATCGGCCCCCTGTTGGGCGGTGATGCCGCGCTGTAGGGCGATGAGCATGAACTCGGCCAGATCGGTGGCTGTGTGGCCGGTGTCGTTTTCCAGCCACCAGCCGAGCAACTGGATCATCATGCCGGTGACGATCTGCGCCACGACGGGCGCAGGGATCAGGGCCGTCAGGGTTTGCTGGGGAAACTCGTTGATGAGCGTGCGCTCGATCACCGTCGCCAGGTATTGGCGGCCAAAGGCGTTAAGCTGGGTCGAAGCCGCGCCGCCGACCATGATCAACATCAGCTCGCGGTTTTCCTGCGCCCAGCGGAAGGCGCGCTCGAAGCTGCCTCTGACCCAGGCCGGATCGAAGGGATGAGCGCGCGGCGCACTCACGATCTCGGCGACCAGCGCGTCGAAGCCCTGCTCCATCAGCTCGCGCACGCAGGCTTCTTTGTTAGCGAAGTGCTTGTAGAACGTCGCCTTGCTCACGTCGGCGCGCTCGGTGAGGGTGAGAATATCCACCTGGCCGTAGCCGTGCGCGCTGATCAGATCGCGCGCGGCGTCAATCAGGCGTTGGTGGGTGGCGGCTTTGCGCCGCACATGGCGCGTCGGGGGTCGGGACACGTGCTGCTGGCCTCTGGTCGTTTGCTCAGCGGTAGGCGCTTCGTTTAATGGTATACTGACCGTCCACTATTGTAGTGCGGTCTGGCGTTCTGTCAACAAGGGGGAGGGGCGTGCTCCTTAGCCTCCCCCCTCCATCCCCCCTCCAGCCGAGCTAGAGGGGGGACGATCGGGCAAGCTGCTCACCCCTTCCCCTGGCTTTGCTGGGGGAAGGAGCCGGGGGATAGGGGCCTTCGGCCACTGCCTGACAGCTCGTTCGTGGACCCGAGGGGCGTGCTCCTTAGCCTCCCCCCTCGATCCCCCCTCCAGCCGAGCTAGAGGGGGGACGATCGGGCAAGCCGCTCCCCCCTTCCCCTGGCTTTGCTGGGGGAAGGAGCCGGGGGATAGGGGCCTTCGGCCACGGCCTGACAGCTCGTTCGTGGACCCGAGGGGCGTGCTCCTTAGCCTCCCCCCTCGATCCCCCCTCCAGCCGAGCTAGAGGGGGGACGATCGGGCAAGCCGCTCCCCCCTTCCCCTAGCTT
>JAGPFT010000040.1 GCA_018056405.1 Anaerolineae bacterium | reverse complement strand
GAGCCAGCAGCGCCTTGATGTCTTTCAGTACCCTCTGCGGGCCTATGGGCTGTGGAACAGAGTCACGTCGCCGCCGACGTGCCCGACGATGAGACTTTCAGTACCCTCTGCGGGCCTATGGGCTGTGGAACTAAGTACTATTATAGGTTAATTTGGGTCATTTTTGACCCGTTCGACGCTTTGAGGCCCTTGGCGGGCATTCTACGAAGCCATTCATTTCCATTCTATGCCGCGAGATGACGTTTGGCAAGCTGCCTTTTCGCAACCCGTTTGCTGCGCAAAAAATGGGGGGAGTTGCGACAGCGCTCAAACATCATTACAGAAGCGGCGGAACTCGCAGTCGGCGCAGCGCTGCCGCCAGTCAGTGGGGGGAGGCATGGCCTCCCGTTCGGCAATGGCGCGCATGGTGTCCAGGGTTTGCAGCACTTGCTGGCGCAGGGCGCGGGTGATGGGCACCTCGTTGGCTTTGCGGGTGGGAATCAGGTAGATGACCCCGCGCCGGATTTGCGTCTGGTAGGTTTCTTCGAGCATCATCGCATAGGCGGCCAATTGCACCTTGTAATGGTAGCCTACCTGCCGCGCCATCTTGTAGTCTACGGGCACCATCTCCGTAGCCGTTTGCACAACCTCGTCAATCTGGCCTGACAGCCCCAGGGTAGATGACTGGACGGAGACATCGAAGAGGTGCTGGCCTTCTGGCAGGCCATACCATTGAGTCGAACGTCTGCTGGCCCGTTGTCGCTCCTCCCCATGCGCTTCGACGCCGGCCCGCATTTTATAGGTGATGGGACGGATAGTGGGCAGGCAGGTCTGGTAGTACAGAATGCGTGGGCAATACATGTACTGCTTGAGATCGGTCACTGTGAACAGCCAACGAGTCTCGTCAAGCATGGCTGACCTCGATGCGGTTCTTCCAATCCTTCTCACAGATGGGGACAAGCGTGATCGTCCCCTCTGTGTCTCCCAACAACCGGCGTACTTTGGCCATCAGCTCTTGCTGGTGGTTGCGGCTCAGCTCGCCGGCGAAAGCGCTAAACTGGATGCGATCCAGCCCATAGTCCAGGCAGGCATCCGCGACCTTGCCGCGTACCCGGTCGTTGACAATGTCGTAGACGACGAGCACCTGCGGCATCACCAGGTGGCCTTGAACGCTATGTAGGCTTCGCGTTCGCCGCGCAAATAGGCGGCCAGATGGCGTGCCTGCGACTGGATGACGAAGCGCAGCGGGTAGCGTTTGCCTTCATAACGCACCGTTGCCTCCAGGTGTTCCAGCACCTTTTCGGCCAGGGCGCGGCGCGTCTCGATGGCCAGCAGCCCCTTGTCGTCCTGCTCCACCTTGAAGTCGCGGTTAGCCAGCCCGAACACCAGCCGGTCTATGGCCACCTGGCGGAACTCCTCGATCAGGTCGAGCACCAGGCTGGGCTTGCCGGGGCGGTCGGCGTGCAAGAAGCCTGCGTAAGGGTCAAGCCCGGCCAGCACGACCGCCTGCTCGATCCGGCTATAGAGAATGCCATAGCCGTAGTTGAGCAGGCTGTTGAGCGGATCGGTCGCACCACGCCCCTGTCGCCCTGGCCAGGCGTAGGATGCAGGCAAGATCGCCCCCACCGCCGACCAGTAACGCCGCGCGGCCTCCCCTTCGGCAGCCAGGATGCGCTCGCGCAGCTCGTCAATGGGCTGCTCGCGCGGCAGGCGATCCAGGTCGGCGATGGTGTCGAGCACTTCACCAGCGCATAGTTGGAGTTCCTGGCAGGCGCTGGGATCACTTTCTTTGCGCGTCTTGGCCAGATACTTCAGGGTAGCGGCCTGGTTGTGAATCTTGCCCTCAGTGATGGCCAGCGCCAGGGCCGTCCCGCGCCCATCCTGGTAGGCGAGCAGTTGCGCGCGCCGGGTGAGAACCGTGCCGGTCAGCCCGGCGGCATACAGGCTGGCGTAGCAGCGGCCCAGGCTGTCCAGAAAGAACACCGGGATACCGCGCTCGGCGCACGCTTCGAGGGCGTCGGCGGAGATGCTGACCCCCCGGCTGGTCACCAGCACTGTTTTGAGGTGCAGCAAAGGCGCTTGTTGCAGGGTTTCGTTGCCCTGCGTGATCTTCAGGCGCTCGCTGTACTTGCCGATATGCGTGCCGAACGTGTCGGCGATCAGGTGTTCGACAATCGCCATCTTCTATTCCCTCCTCACCTTTCAGAGGCGGACAGGCATTGAGGATGGTCTGTAGTCTGGGGCGGCTCTTGACTTTACTTCACCCTCCTCGGCGCTGGCGCGCCTCGTTGCCCCCTTTCCATGCATGGAGAGGGGGCAAGCCGAGCGCAGCGAGGCTGGGGGGTGAGGTAAACCAAGCGAGCCAGCCTTTATACTTTCTCTATCACTGTTCGCCCTTGAACCCGCTAAAGCAATGCGTCGAGGGCATACCAGCCGTTGCCTTTCACGGCGTTCTTGCCGACGTGCAGGCTGGCTCCCCACATCAACCATTCACAGAACGGTTGCAGATCGCCTTCCACGACGGCCTCGCCGACGAACCCGCTGACGGCGTTGACACTCTGGGTGCGGCGCGAGCTGCTCTTGACGCGCACCCAGCGCGTGCGGTACTCGGCCAGCCGCACCCCCTGTGCGGCCTGCGTCAGGTGCTGGTAGCGCTGCTGCCAGACGGTGCGCGGGGCAGGTTCGGTAGCGTAGTGCTCTTCGAGTGCCTGGCAACGCTCCAGCAGGCGGGCGATGAGCACATCAAAGTAGGGACGGTCGGCGTGCCTGCCCTGGCAGGTCAGCTCGGTCGGCGTCAGGAAGCGCAGGCGTAGATGGTCGGCGGGTAGCCCGCTTGCGACTCGCTGCACCAGATCGCCCTCGACGGGCAGATCGGGCAGAGCCACGATGCGCCGGCCGTCCATCAGGTCGTGCGTTGCGCCGCTGAGCGGGTTCACCGCCTGGATACGCTGGAGAGTGAACCGTCCCCTCCCGTAGCCCAGGCCGAGTTGGCCCAGGCGGTGGAATGCCTGGCAGAGGTAGGGGAACGAGTCCACCGCCTCGCCGAAGAGATTGATGCCCACCACAAAGGTCTCGCCGCTGTAGTAGACGCTATCCTGGCCCGGGGAGGCGGGTAACGGTGGGCGCACGGCGAAGGGGCGCGGGGGCGTGACCCCCCGCGCGCTCTCCGCCGTTTCCAGGGCGACCAGACGGCACATGGGGCAGTGCCGGGCGTGATCTGGATCGCCCTGGACGGTAGGGGCGGCACAGGCGAACTCGCGCAGCGCCGCCCACAACCCACCCCGAATCTGCGCCCCGGCCTGCGGCCCCAGGTGCACCAACGTCTGCGCCTGGAGCGTGAACAGCAGGTGATGGACAGTCAGATTCATGGCGTCTCCCCGACAAGCTCATAGTGGCTGTAGCCGCGACTGCTGGCTACCAGCCGGTAGGGCAGGGCGACATGGCGCAGCACGCGATGCTTGCCCAGTGTGATCTTCTCACCGGAGTAGATGTTGGCGCGCTCGAAAGAAAGCCCCTCGCCTACATCGTCCAGTTGGGTCAGCACCGCGCCCAGGTCGAAGCCCTGCAACTGCCCGTCCACGACAATGAAGTCCTCCGGCAGTACGTCCACGATCTCAGGCACACCCTGAAGCTGGATGAAGCTGCCGCGTTTGCCCAGGTAGTTGACGTGCAGCAGCCAGCGCGCCAGGCGCTCGGCATCGGCGTCGGCGCTCAGTTGCAGGGCAATGGCGAACGTCCCGGCCAGGTGCGCGTACTCGCGGTAGTTGATCGTCTGCTGGAAGTAGCCGGCGTGCTTGCTGCCGGGGCGGGTTTCGCCGCGGCGCGGCTTGAGCACCTTGGTAAAGGTGTTGTTCACCACCACAGTGGGAGCCGGGCGCAGCGCCACCGTCAGGCCGCCCAGCCACTTCCAGGCTTCTGCGGCGGCGGTCTGCCCTTCCAGCCGGCAGGCCACGTCCAACAGCGCCATTTTGATGGCGAAGGGCGTCGGCACCAGCAACGTCTTGCCGCCGGAGGCGGTCGCCGTCGCTGGTTTGAGGGTGAAGAGGGCGCTGGCCTCGTATTCAGCCACGAGCCACATGGCAGCCTCCCTCAGACGTAGCGCAGTTCATAGGGCACGGTGCTCTTCAGCAGTTCCCCGACGAGATCCGTGAAGTCGCCCAGCGAATCGAACGTGGCTACGCTCACCGTGCCCGCCGAGATACGCGCCAGTGCATCGTGCACCCGCGCGATCTGTTCGCGGTAGTCGTCCTTCAGCGGGCTGACGGTGGGGGCGGGCACCGGCCCGCTGCTGAGCGTCAGCACGCCGGAGAAGTCCACCAGGTGCGGGGCCTGGGCCGAACGCATTGCGCCGTTGGGCTGCAGGAAGGTGTAGAGCACGCTTTGCAGCAAGACCTGGGCGCGCAGGGCGCGCTGTTCCTCGCTGATGGCGTACTGCTGCGTGATGTCGTTGAAGCCGATGCGGGCCAGTTCCAGGTGGCACACGGCAGCGTAGATGCCCGACGAGGCCGGGCGGTGGAAGATGGCTTGGCCCAGGTTCGCCCCGGTTCCGACTGCCTCGCGGTCGGCAGCGCGCTGTTCCCCGCCCCGCTCAGTGGCATACTTGACGTGGAAGTAGCTGTCGGTCTCCACGCGGTCGGGCACGCCCACCACCCAGCCGAACTCGATCACGCTCTTGCGCGGGACGCTGCGCCCGCCTTCGGTGATGAGGATGCCTTCGATGTCGTCCATTGCGCAGGCTCGGAGCATGGCGTCGAGTGTTTCGGCGTCGCTGAAATTCTTGGTTTCGGTGATGAATCCACCGTCGGCATTGATGCGGTTGGCGTTGAACTCGCGGCAGCCGGCGCACAGCGGCAGGTCGGGATGCTCGCGGGCGATGTGGAAGAGGTGCTCCGCCTGGATGTGCTTGAACATGTCGCCGCTGATGGCGTTGACGTTCTGCAGTTGGCCGTGCTGGTCAACGATGTTGACCATGCGCGTCTGAATCTGGTTGCCTTCGCCGCCCTCGTTGTTGAGGCTGTGCATGTCAAGCGTGGCGCGGGCGCTGATCGAGAGACTGTAGAGTTGGGTGGTCATTGGGTGATTTCCTCCTCATCGGTAATTTCGGGCGTTTTTGCTTCGGCTTTGCCTGGCTCCGCCTCGTAGGGTTCGCGGGCATAGCCGTAAGCGATCAGGAGATTGGCGACGGTCTCGGAGCCGAACTCGTCAATCAGGGCCGCGATCTCGTCAATGTCGGTCGTCTTGACGCTGCGACGGTACGGCCCGCTGCGGTTTTCCATCACCTGAGCGTTTTCCGCGTTGTACTTGTGCAGGAAGTCGCTCAGGGCAGCGATGAAGCTCTCCGGGTAGCGCGCCTTGCGGGCCAGTTCCTGCCCCAGGCCATAGCGCACGTCATACTTGCGGTCGCCCTGCTTCTTGCGGTACTGGGCCGTGACGGTGCTCTGCCGGATGGCATAGGCGATGTTTTGGAAGCCCTGGCTCTCCAGGATGCGTGTGAGGCGTTTCTCTGTGCTCATGACCAGCCTTTCTATGAACTCGGTGGTAAGCTGACGAGCATACTTATTCTGTTCCCGCCGCCCAATGAGATAGGCGGGGAAAGCATTGGTGAAGCGAAAGAAAGCGTCTAGGTCGTCACCAGAGACAAAATCGCGCAGGTGTTGCAGCAGGGTGAAAGCGTCGCTGTGCGATTCGTCGAACTGGCGCACGAAACTTTCCAGTTCGCTCAGCAGCGCGATGTACAGGTCTACTTCTTCGCGCGAGTGCACCTCGACCCAACCCGGCAGCGCGACGAAGGCCAGATTCATGGTGGCCGTGGCGTTGCCCAGGTCTTTGTAGAAGGCGGTGCGGAAGCCCGCTACCACACGCTTCTTGACCTGCTGCAAACCCAGCAGACGAGCCAGGCCGCCCGGCTCGGCGGTGAAATACTCCAACAGAGCACTGGCATAGCGCAGGGCGGCCAGGATATCGAAGCGTGTTGGAGACTCGGAGACCTGCATCTTATCTACGAAGCGATTCATAATCGCCTGGTTTTCGGAGAAGGTCAGCTCGCGTGGCGCGACGACGAACGTCTTGCGATCTTTCGCGCCACGCATCTGGCGAGTCAGCGCGGCTTCGTAGAAGCCAACCGCTTTCAGCCACTCCGCCAACCACAGTGCGCTCTGGTTGCCGATGCTCAGGGCGTCGGCCTTGCTCCGGTTCTGGCCCTTGCCCTGATCGGGGTTGTAGAGTTGCTGGCAGGTGGCCTGCGCTTTGATTCCCCAGCCGTACTGTTTGTCCAACTCCTTCCACCGGTTTTCGGCGGTCTCATAGTCGTTGGGAGTGTCACTGTACAGATCGAGCAGCAACAACAACACCTGCGAGTGCGCCTGGCGAATCGCCCACCAGTCCAGCGCCAGGCTGTTGTAGCCGATGAGCGGTCCGCCTGGGGCGTTGATCGCCTTGAAGATGTCCCAGTGTGGGTGTGGCCTTTCAGGCAAAGTACTGCCGTTGCTTCCTGCCTTGCGAGCGGCAAAGAACAGGCTGACTCGCTCGCGCTCCTGCTCATAATCAACCGTCAGGTAGGACGGGAGATCGGCAGGCAGCTTATCCCGGTTCTTGACAGTGACGATCACCTTGAGAAGGGACAACTCTCGCAGGGCCTCGACCGTGCTCCGTTCCAGGGCCGGCGTGCATGTCAGTTGGTAGTACGGCCCTTTGTCCTGAATCAGGACATTTCTCCCTCCTTTCGTCTGCTCACGGAGCAGTTCATCTACGATGCGTGCCAGGCCAAAGGCAATTAGGATGTCGGCGAAGGTCTGGCTGGCTTTGTCTGCATAGAAGTACTTGTACTCATCCATTGCACCTCCTTATGGGTTTTCAACTCGTGGGTCATATTCCTGTTCCGCGCTCCGTCCCTTGCTGATCGGCGCGGCGCAGGGCGCGGACGATGAGCAGATAGGCCAGGAAGCTCGCCAGGTCATCGTCATCTTCGGGTTGGGCGATGGCCTCGCCCGCCCCGAAGCTGGACGGGATTTCTTCATTCAAGCCGGCCAGGTTCTCAATCCAGCTACCCATATCGTCTCCCTGGCGCAAGACCGCCCGGATATGAGCCGGGGCCTCTTTGACCAACCGGAAAGGTTGGTTATCGTCCGACTTCGGCGCATGGTGGCGGGCAATGGCGCTGAAAGCAGCCTTCGCCAGCGGCGGCTGCTCCGCAAAGATACCAAACAGGATGGGCGCGGTAGCAATCGCCCCCTCCACGGCGTGCCAGGGACGCCTGCCCGCCTTTCCTTCGGCCTCGCGGTGCGCCTCATTCTGCACTTCGGTATGGGCGTAAGCCTGCCCTGCTTTCACCGGCATCCCGATCTCCTCTTGATAACGCTTCACCCAGCCCTGCCATTTGACGCTCAGCTTGCCCACATCGTGCAGCAGCACGGCCAACTCTGCCGCCCGGCGGACGCTCCCCCGCGGCCAGCCATAGCGCGCTTCCAGGCGGCGCGCAGCGTAGTCCAGTTCCGGCCATAGCTCCTCGAAAGCCTCGTGCACCCGGCGGATGTGGTCTTCGTAGGTTTCCAGGTGATAGGTGTAATCGGGGCGCTCGCTGCGCTGGTCTCTGCTGGGCAACTCAGCCCGCCATGTTCCGCCGCGATCCGGCAGGAAACCCAGGGCGGGGTCGTAGGTCGCCAGGGACGGGTGCACCACGATCAGCGGCGTGCCCCAGGCTGTCTTTGGGGTATAGACTTCTTCCCACTCGTAGGCTGAACGGTTGGACTGGCTGTCGTCCTCATTGGGGACGAAGCGCAGATACTTGACCGCCCAGGGCAGTTCAAGCTCTGCCGCATGTTCCAGCCAGCCCGTGATGTACTTTTGTAGCGTGCCCGGATGCACTCCGAAGGAGGGCGCATCGAAGGGGGAAGTACGCAACTCATCCGGGTTGGGGTGCACGGTCACCTGCTGCTGGAAGATTTCGCGGATCAGGTGCCGCGCGTCGGCGCTGTCGTCATGGCGCATCACGGCGAACATACACTTCCGGTGTTCGTAGGCTCCGCGCCGCAGCGCCTCGATGATCTGCTGGTCGAGCGGGCCGTGCACGGTGGAGATGATGTCCTGTTCGTCCTGGAAATTCAGCACACAGCCAGAGCGCTCATGAAACTGTTCCAGCGTCGGGGCGAATAGCTTTTTCTCCTCCTTGCCCGCGTAGGGTTGCGGGTGTTCACACAGATCGAGCAGTTCGCCAGAAGTGGCATCGAGCGCGTAGGGGTAGATATACACATCCCCTTCCTCGTCCTTGTAGCGCGCACAGCGGCCCGCCCGCTGCAAGATGGCGTTGGCGGGAGCCAGTTCGGTATGCAGGGCCGTGCTGGTGATGTCCACGCCCACCTCGATGGCCTGTGTGGAGACGAGGATCAGGCTGCCGTCCCTCACGTTCTTGGCGAAACGGGCGCGAAGGCGCTCTTCGATCTGATCGCGGTCTTTGCGCAAGAAGCGACTGTGGAGCAACCAGACCTCGGTGTGCGGGTCTTTGGCCCGCTGCAATGCTTCGTAGAGGGCACGCGCGCGATCCACCGTGTTGCAGATGACCAGCGAGCGTCCCTGGTGTTTTTCGAGCACAGCCTGAGCCGTCAATGGCCCGTCGGCGACGTGATAGCGCCGGGTCTTCTGCTGCGATTCCAGGTGTTGAAGCTGCTCGCGTTCCTCGTCTGTGCCGGGCACTACCTCCGCCTCCAGGGCTTTGGCCAGGCCAGCGAGCATGTCGCGGCTGAAGGTGGCAGTCATCAGCACGAACGGCACGATTCCCCGCAGCATTTGCAGCATGTGCAGAGCGGTCGGCAGCGTCGAATCCGGGTCGTAGAGGTGGAATTCATCGAAGACCAGGTACGACCCCATGACTGCCGCCGCGTTGAGGTTGGCCCGGCGCAGCGGCAGGCTGTAGGGGGCAAGCAGAAAACTGCTGAGCGTCTGATCAATGGTGGCGAAGATCAGGTTGGCGTCCAACTGGGGATTTTGGTTGCGTTCACCGGTTTGAATGGCAACCTCAATTCTGTCGGCTCTACCTGCTCGCTTCACTGCTTCGGAATAATCACCTACGAATTGGTTGGCGAGCACTCGCATCGGAACAGAATAAACACATTTCGTTGGGAAATCTCGGCGATGTTCCAGGGCGTTGAGGAAGGGCAACATGGCAGCATGGGTCTTGCCAGAGCCGGTCGGGGCTTGCAAGATCACGTTGCGCCCTCCAAGGAGTAGCTCTGCAACCCGGCGTTGAAATGGGTAAGGTGTTTTCGGAGCGCGCATCTTGTGGCTCTCCTTAGCCAAAATAGTCGCTGAATGTGGCGTTCAGCCCTAGCGGATCATCTTCGTCGGCGCGCGCCCCCCGATGCGTCTGCCAGCCGTAGACTTCTGCTAACCGCCGCGCCTCGCCGATCAGCGCATCGCGCAGCTCTGCAGGTTCGAGCACCTCGCAGTTGGCTCCCCAGGTGCGAATCCAGGGCTTGAGGTCGGTCGTATCGGCGACTTGCAGCGACAGCAGCAGATAGCCTGGCCTATCTTCGTCCCAGCTTAGCTCCTGAGACGAATGCCACTGCGTTTCCTGCACGCGACGGGCGACATCAGGGTGAAAGCGTAGGACAACGTGTGTCAACTGCTCCCCGTAGAAGATTGACCACGCGCTGCGCAACAGTTGCAGGCCGGGGAAATCCGGGGGAATCTCATATCCTTCCTGCAGCAGCAAGCGCGCTCGCTCAATGCGCTCCAGCTTGAACGTGCGCAGGGCATTCACGATGCTGCTGTGGCCGATCACGTAGGTGGCAAAGCCAATGGCCGAAGGCTCGATCAGGTAGGGGGTCAGCACGGTGGTGAAGGGTTTTCCCTGATAGGGGGCGTAGACGATCTCGACCTTGCGGCGGTAGATGTATCCCCGCATCACGATGCGAAAGACATTCTCGTACCCTGGCACAGTGGGACGCTGGGCCAGTTCGCGCGCGGCGGCCAGGATGTCTTCATCCAGCCCAACATCGCTGGTCAGTATCTCGGCTAGCCGCACCAGGAGATGCTCAGCAGCTTCGTTGCGCTGATCGTGCTGCTTAACGAGCAAACGCAGCGCCAGGTACAACGTCATTGCCTCTTCTGGTTGAAGCTCCAGCCGCCGCAAAACCATGTCCTGGCGTGGCAGCGAGAACCAAAGCTGATCTTCACGGTAGATGTGGCCCTGCATTTCGAGTTCGCGCAGGTAGTTGTTGACGGTGCGGCGCTCGAAGTTCAGCATGTCGGCGATCTCTGCTTCGCGCAGCCCATCTGGATGGCGCTGCAATAAGAGTTCAACGCGCTCCAGCCGTTCGCGGAGGGTGGTTTCGGGTGTCCGCATACTGTTCATCTCCCACACTAATATGGACATCTTACTATACCTAAGACAAAATAGCACATGGGAGTGGCCTCTCTACTTTGAGTCTATCTGGCCGATGGAATCTTTTGTTCCAAACAGCACCGTCAGCTACAGTTGCTGAGCTGGCAATCAATCAGCTACGCGGCAAAGTGGTGGTATTCTTGGCAGCCTTCAGTAGATCAGACCCAGAGAAGGGACTGAGGTGGCGAAGGCTTTCTCCTTCGCCCAAGACGTGTACGCACCGTGTGGGAGTTCTCCGGGGCGAGCAGAATCGGCCCCAGCCGCGACTAGGCCGGCCTCAGCATAGCTGGAGGCGCTTGGTGGAGTAGGGTGGGGTATGACCGTCATGTACAGATGCGCCAGGTAGTCGGCCAGGCCGGAGGATACACATGACAAGGGCCTGTCCCGGGCGGATTAGTCTTTGGGGGTACAGCAAGGTTGCGGAGATCAAGCCTTAGCCGGGGCTTGGCATACGATCAGGTACTTTGCATGAGACCAGAGCAGCGGCTGCGCGATGGGGCCACGCTGGTTGACCCATTCGTCATGGAATCCCGGAGCCAGCATGATCGAGTTGACCTGTTCTGGCAGATTGCCCTCAGCATCTGCCTGGCTCTCAGCCCATTCGATAAGCTCATCTGCCCGCTCCCTGTCACCCGCTTCGATGTAGTACCACGCCAGCCACAGGGCCAGTAACACCCAAACGCCACCGCCATAGTAAACGTCGTCCAGGTGACGGTGCAGCCCGCTTGCGGGCGCATGAAGGTCGCGCTCAATGCGGGCTATCGTTCGCTGCATGATGGCGTCGCCAGGTCTCAACAGGCCATGTGGCACAGCCACGCCGATCAGGTTCGCATCAACCATGTCCAGCCCAACCGATTTCGCCAGTTCGCCGGCGGGAGTCAGCCCCCGGCTCAACACAAATTCGCGTATGGCCCGCGCGGTATGCTCCAGATTCAAAGACGGTACCAGGCGCTGAGCCGCCTGCAACCCCCCATAGATGGCGCCCAGGGTACTGATATGGATATCGTCGCCCCGTTCTTCCCAGCAGTCATAACATGGCGTCTGCCACAGGGCCGCCAGGTAGCGCGCCGTCAACTCGACGGCCCGTTCCCAGGCCAGCGGCAGCGGCGACATTTGAGTGTGATCCACGTACTCGCTCAGGGACCACAGCCAGGTCCCCGGCCCATCCAACTGGAATTCCGGCCATCCGTCTGGGCCTGCATCGCCATTGGCCCGGTAGCGCGCGTTCAGCGCATCTGCCAACACCACTAGTTTGCCCTGGGCGGCACGCTCGATGCACCGTTCCAGGGCCTCTGCCCGGCTGTTGACCACGTCTGCGCACCAGTCATGAAAGGCCCGGGCGCTCTCAGTCTGGGCGGCCATGCTGCCAGCATAGCTGGCGTTCCCTCTCTGCCCATCCAACGTTATGGCATAGGCGATGTACGCACCGTCACGAAACCAGGAGAATTGATAATCCGGCGTCGTGGGACAGGCCAAGTAGCCTCCCCCAGGCATCTGGTTCTCCAATATGACGGCGCGGCTACGCGCGTAGATCTGATGGCTGCGCCCATCGTCTCTCATTCCTGATACTCCAGCACGATCATGGACCAGTAGTCGAGATAGGGAAGTGTGAAAGAGATACCCCACTCCTCGTCATGCCTGGTGACCGTTATATCGAGTGACCGGGCGTTCAGATCCCCCCTGTCAGGCGAAGCCCACCAGGCGTGCGCCACGGGGCGACAGGTGTGAATCTGAACGGCGAGGCTGCCAAGAGGATCGGGGCCTTTGGCCAGGGGCGCTGCCCAGTGGCCGCCGCCGATGCCGACCAGGTTGACCAGGCTGAACGCCTCACGATCCTGACCCTGGCGGACGATGACGGCTACTCGATCGCGCGAAGGCAACGAGCGCGGCTCGATCCCGTCAATGCTGAGAGCGCTGGCCCGTTCGCCGGTCGCGTCGCCAGTGCCGGGCGAAAGCACTTCTTCGTAACGCA
>JAGPFT010000039.1 GCA_018056405.1 Anaerolineae bacterium | reverse complement strand
CCTCCGCACAGCGTAGGGGAGGGGTCAGGGCTTGCAGGGGGTCAGGGGCAGGGGGAATTCTCTGTGAAGTTCATAACAGCCTCTAGAGGGGGAACGATCGGGCAAGCCGCTCACCCCTTCCCCTGGCTTGGCTGGGGAAAGGGGCCGGGGAATGGGGGCCTTCGACAACTGCCTGCTAACTCGCTCGTGGCTCCCTCGCCGCGAACCGCTTTGCGCGCGGGTTGGCCAGGCCGTATAATGGCGGCAACTGTCCGCCGCACGGGGAGGTATGCACGATGAGCGCCAATGAACTCGCGCCCCGCGCGCGTCCAAAGCCCTTAACTGACAAGGAAGGGACGAACTTCGAGGAACTCTACCTGCTGCGCGCACGCATCCTCGGCGTGCTCATCCGCGACGCGCGTCAGGCAGCGGCGCTGGGCCTGGAAGCGTGCGCCCAATGCGCCGGCGTGACGCCCGAAACGCTCGAAGCGTGGGAGTTGGGCCGGGCGATGCCCAGCCTGCCGGAGCTAGAGCTGCTCGCCTACCGGCTGGGCGTGCCGGTCAGCCATTTCCTGGCCCCGAACGACGCGCTAGAACAGGAGCGCCGCCCAGTGGTGGATCGGGGCGAATACCTGGCCCTGCGCGACCGGCTGATCGGCGCGTTGCTGCGCTCGGCGCGTGAGGAGCGCAGCCTGACTCCCGAAGCCCTGGCCGAAGAAGCGGGCATCGCCGCCAGCAGCGTCACCGCCTATGAACTGGGCCAGCGTTCGATCCCGCTGCCGGTGCTGGTGTCGCTGGCCTCGGCCTGCCACGTCCCGCTGTCGTACTTCCTGGAGAGCAGCAACCGCATCGGCCAGTTCCTGGCGCTGCAGGAGGACTTGCGGCGGCTGGCCGATCTGCCGGAGGAGATGCGCCGCTTCGTGAGCGCACCCACCAATCAGCCCTACCTCGACCTGGTGATGAAGCTCGCCGCCATGGAAGGCAGCCGTCTGCGCGGCATCGCCGAGGCGATCCTCGACATCACGCTGTGAGCGCCGCACGAGGGTCCACGAGCAAGGTGTTGGGCAATCGCCAGAATGCCCCTATCCCCCCGCCCCTTCCCCCAGCAAAGCCAGGGGAAGGGGAGCACCGCCTGCCCGATCGTCCCCCCTCTAGCTCGGCTGGAGGGGGGATTGAGGGGAGAGGCCTCTAGCGGGTATTCCTAACCCCCTTCGCAACAAGTCGTTTGTGGACCCCTCGCGCGACGCGCCATTTCTGGCCACCCCCGAACGCGGTACAATCGCGCCCCATGACCGCTTCCTCACCTTCCTCACGTGCACGCTGGATTGGCCCGGCGATGCTGGCCGTGCTGCTGCTCGCCGCGTACCTGCGCATTCACGACCTCAACGCCCAGGGCATGTGGGGCGACGAGGGCTGGTCTATCTGGCTGGCGCGCGGCGACACCCCGCGCGACCTGACCCTGACGATGGTCGCTGACCATCACGGCCCGGTCTATTCGCTGCTGCTGCGCGGCTGGGGGCTGCTGGCCGGGGAGACCGTGTTGGCCCTGCGCTGGATCACCGTCTTGTTCTCCATCGCCAGCATCGCCCTGCTCTACGCCCTGGGTCGGACGCTGTTCAATCCGATGGCGGGCGTCGGCGCGGCGCTGGCCTTCGCCCTGATGGACAAGCACGTGGTGCTGACCCAGGAAGTGCGCGACTACCCGATGATCTTCCTGACCATGATCGCCATCGCGTTGTATTACGCCCGCTGGCGGCGCAACCCGCGCGGGGGGAACGCCTTCTGGTTCGTGGCCTGGTCGGTCTTCGGGCTGTACCTGCACTACTACTGCACTATGGTCAACCTGGCCCTCCTCGTCCATGCCGGGCTGACCCTGCGCGAGCGGGCGGCGCGGCGGCACTTCCTGGCCCTCAACGGGCTGATCGCGCTGGCTTTCGCGCCCTGGCTGCCCATCGTCGTGCACCAGTTCGTCGGCACGCCGGTGGACAGCGAAGTGCTCAACATTCACGGGATGCCGCTCAACCGTCACACCATCGAGTATCTGGCGACGGAGTCCTTCGGCAAGCCGGTGGCGCTCTACGGGCTGCTGATGGTCGTCGGGGCGTGGGGGCCGCTGTCCGAACGCCTGCCGGGGTCGCTGGGGCGCATTTCGCGCGACCGGCGGCTGTCGGGTGCGCTGCTGGCTGTGTTGTGGTTTGCCGTGCCGCTCCTGATCACCTGGGCGCTGCACACGCGCTACCCGCTGCTCACCGACCGCAACATCTCAGTGATCATGCCGGCCATCGCCCTGCTGGTCGGCGTGGGCTTGACGGCGTTTGAGCGCTTCGGAGCCGTGTTCATCGCGGCGCTGATCCTCGCCAACGGTCTGCTGACGACCAGTTCGTACTTCGACAAACCGCCCTGGCGCGAGATGGCCGCCGACATCGGCGCGGCGTACCCCGGCGGCGGCGAGCCGGTGCTGCTGGACGTAGAGGGGGCGCACGCCGCGCTGTGGTACCACCTGACGCTGGAACTGCCGGTAGACGTGGATCATGTGGTCAACCTGCTGCCGCCCGAAGCCGAGGGCGAGGACCTGGCCGTGTCGCTCTACGACCTGCGCAAGCGCTATGGAGGCCGCTTCATCCCGCGCCTGCAGGCGATCCTGGCCGAGACGGATGGGCTGTGGCTGGCCTACTGGGGCGACGAAGCCAAGAAGCACGACGTGCTCGACGCGCTGGCGGCGGGCGGCTTCGTCCGCACGGGGACGCTGGAATACGAGCATCACGGCAACCCGATCTACGCCTACCGCTACGACCGCCCGGACTCGTTCGGCGCACCAGTCGCTGAGTATGGCCCTATTGCCCTGCGCCGCGCCATCCTGCCAGATGCCGCCCGTCCCGGCGAGACGATCCACGCCCTGCTGTGGTGGAGCGCCAGCGAGACGCCGCCCGCCGACTACACTGTGTCCGTCTTCTTGCTCGACGCGGCGGGCGCACTGCGCGCCCAGCATGACGGCTTCCCCGCCGGCGGGAATCGCCCGACCTCGGCCTGGACGCCCGGCGAGATCGTATTTGACGCGCATAGCATCCGCCTGCCCGCTGACCTGCCGCCCGGCGAGTACACAGTCGGGGTCAAGCTGTACACCTGGTGGGACGGGGCGATCCTGCCTGCCGGGGACAGGGCGGAGTACGCGGCGGTGGGGACGATCACAGTGCGCTGATCCCCATGCTGTCACAAGCGGGTAGCCTCACCCCCGCTTGGCCCACTGGCGCGGGCCTCGCCGCCCCCTCTCCACGACGTGGAGAGGGGGCAAGCCGGGCGAAGCGCGGCTGGGGGTGAGGCTAAAGAGGGCAGGCTCAGCGCACACCCACTAGTGCACGTTGGCGGAAGTCCACCAATGGCTGTTCGATGGTTTACCCCACCCTAAATCCCTCCCCGCCAGCAGAGAGGGACTTGAGTCTGCTCCCCCTTTCCCCGCTCGCGGGGAAAGGGGGCTGGGGGGATAGGGGTCAATCAGGCCAAACCGCGCACCTATTTCCGCCCTGATGTATTAGCGTGCGCTGGCACGAGTCGGCGAAAGCGTGTACAAAGAGCAGAGTGACGCTCGTGGTATGCACGCGAGGGGAGATGGCCACATGCCAACCGCTGAGGAATTGAAAGACCGGGGTGTCGCCGAGTATCTGCGCGGCGACTACGAACTGGCCGCCGAGACATTTCGCGCGGCTGCAGCCCAGTACGAAGAAGACGGCATCGCCGATATGGTCGCCGAGATGCAGGTCAACCTGGGGCTGACTCTGCACTTGCTCGGCCAGCACGACGCCGCGCTGGAACAGATGACCCAGGCTCACGCCGTCTTCGTCCAGATGAAGGATGCGCATCGCATCGCCCAGGCCCTGGGCAATATGGCCCGCGTCTACGCCGGGCAGGGCAACGGCGAGCAGGCGATCACCAACTACCGCGAGGCGGCGGCCATCTTCAAGGAGCTAGGCGACGAGGAGAACTACGGCCAGACCGTGCTGGCTATCGCCGACCTGCAACTGCGCGGCGGCCAGATCATGAAAGCTGCGGCTACTTACGAGGCGGGGCTGGAGTACGTCAAGAACCCCAACACGCGCCAGAAGCTGATGAGGAAGCTGCTCGGCCTGCGCAACCGTCTGGGCGGCGGTTAGCCGGCCGGGGCCGATCTGTGCAATTTCGTAACAAACCCTAGCAGCGTCTTTACCGTCCGCCGTCGCTGGCTGTGCTAGACTGGGGAAGGGGGACTGAGCACAAACCGGCGCATGGCGATGAACGACGATCTGAGCGGGGGAGCCGTTGGGCCATACGAACTGGTAGACCGGCTGGGAAGCGGCGGCATGGCCGGAGTCTACCGGGCGCGGCTGCCCGGCGACGGCCAGGCGGCGCTTGCCATCAAGGTGTTGCCGCTGCGCCCTGCTGACCGCGCCGCGCAGCGCCAGCGTTTTATGCGCGAGGCGCAGATGACCTCTCGCCTGCGCCACCCGCACATCCTGCCCGTCTACGACTACGGCGAGAGCAACGGCAGGCTGTACCTGGTGATGAAGCTGGTCAGCGGCGGGACGTTAGCCGAGCGCATCGCGCGCGGCCCGCTGGAGCTGGGGGAGGTTGCCGCCATTCTCACCCAGGTGGCCGGGGCGCTCGACTATGCCCACGCGCGCGGCGTGATTCACCGCGACATCAAGCCCCAGAACATCCTGTTCGACGCGGGCGGCGATGCCTACCTGTCCGACTTCGGCATCGCCCAGCCGGGCGCTAGCGCCGGAGTGCAGGAAACACCGGGCTTCACCGGCACAGTCGCCTACGCTTCGCCGGAGCAGTGCCGGGGCGAGGAGCTAACCCCCACCTCCGACCTTTACGCGCTGGGCGTGGTCGTCTACGAGATGCTGACCGGCACGCTGCCGTTCCAGGGCAGCACGCCGCTGGCGGTGATGCGCCAGCACCTCACCGGGCCGGTCCCCGACCCCCGTGCGGCGAATCCCGCTCTGCCGCCCGGCGTGACCGCTGTGCTGGACAAGGCGCTGGCCAAGCGTCCCTCGGCGCGCTATCGCTCGGCGGCGTCGTTCAGCGGGGCGCTCAACCGCGCGCTGTACAGCCAGCCAGAGCAGCCCTCCGCTGGGCGGATGGCGCTGGCCGCTTCCGCGCGAGTGCCCGCGCCGCCCGACCCCACGCCGGACGCGATTCGCTTTCGGGTGACGCGGCGGCTGCTGGCGATCACGGCACTCCTGGTGGTGATCATGGCGATTGCCGCAGCGTTGATCCTGATTCTCGTCCGCTGAGGCTCGGAGCCGGCATGACCAAGCACCTGCGCTATGTGCGTTACGCCATCGAGACGCTGCTCGTCAACGCCCTGATCGGCTCGACGCTCTACCAGCTTGCCGTGTACCTGGCCAACCGGCGCTTCTGGCGGCAGGCTCCGTCGCCCCCCGCCGAAAGCGTCCCGTCGGTGAGCGCCGTCGTCCCCCTGCGCGGCAAGACGCTCGACACGCTGGCCCTGCTGCACCTCATGGCCGTCAGCGCGCCGACCGCCGAGTACGAACTGATCTTCGTGTTGGAGAGCGAGCGCGACCCGGCCTACGCCGCCGCGCAGCAGGTCGCCGAGAGCTACCCGGGCCGCGCGCGCATCGTGCTCAGCGGGCCGGCGGGCCGTCATGTGGATAAGCTGCACAAGCTCAACGCGGGCTACCAGGCGGCGCACGGCGACCTGATCGCCTTCATTGACGCGCAGGTGCAGGTCAGCGCCGGGCTGTGGCACGCGGCCCTGGCCGCCCTGCAAGACCCGTCAGTGGGCGCGGTGTTCGCCCCGCCGCTGGCCGTCGAACCAGAGCACCGCGGCGAGGGCGGGCTGGGCGAGGGCGGCGAGATGCTCAGCGCGCTGCACCTCAACCACGCCCAGACTGCGCCGATCCCCTTCGCCGCTTTCGGCAACCGCCTGAACGCGCTGGCCAACGGCTTCATAGTCGTGCGACGGCGCGCGCTGGACGAGGCGGGCGGGATGCTGCATCTGCTGGACGAGGGATCAGACGGGATCAGTCTGGGGCGCGCGCTGCGCGAGACGGGCTGGCGCATCGCTGCCATCCCCGTCCCGGCGCTGATCGTGCCCGAACAGGAGGGTTTCAACGAGGCGGTGAGCCGGCTGCGGCGGCACCTGATCATCAGCCGGGCCTATAGCCGCCCCACGTTCATCGCCTGGCCGTTCACCAACCCGCTGACGGTCGGGCTGCTGCTGAGCTTCATCACCGAGCGCGAGGGGCGCTGGTGGGGTCGCCGCACGTGGTGGGGATTCGTGGCGCTGCGCCTGGCGATTGCCTACGAGCTAGACCGGGTGCGCTTTGGGCGCGGGTTCACCTGGATGGCCTACGCGCAGTTGTTCATGCTGGACACGTTCATTGCCCCGGCGCTGTGGGCGCGCGCCCTCTTCCAGGGCACCTTCACCTGGCGCGGGCGTACCTACCGCATCGCGCGCGGCGGCAAGGTCACGGCGGTGGAGGAGAGTGAGCGGTGATCCGTTGGCAGTGACCGGTTGTCGGTGGTCAGGGGATAGTCGGGGGAGGAATCACACCGCCCGCAGAGACAAATGCCGCGGGCGGTATGCTTCAGCGGGCGGCAGCGGAGCGTCAGGGGAGGGTGCGGTGCGTGCCGTCGCAGAAGGGCTGGTTCCCCGTGTGCTTGCAGCGGCATAGCGCCACACGCCTGGCCTCTTCCAGCGTAAATTCCACCGGCGAGAACTCCGTCCCCTTGTGCGAGCCGTCGCAGAACGGCTGGTTCTGCGAGCGCCCGCAACGACACCACCAGTACGTGCCCGCTTCCAGTTCCAGCACCGCCGGAGACCTGGCGGCAATGACCGGTTCAGCCATCGTTCTTCTCCCTGTGTGAGAAAGCTGCCACAACCCACACGGGGTAGTGTACTGAGATGCAGGCGCTTTGCCAAGCACGTTGGGTAGGGCGAGGCAGGGTAATCGCATCAAAAGACGCTGGGGCTGAGCTGGTGGACCTCACCCCCGCTCGGCCCCCTGGCGTGGGCCTCGCCGCCCCCTCTCCACACGCGGCGAGGGGGCTGTGCCAGGTACCCAGGGCGCGGGATGGCGCAGCAGATTGTCTCGCCGCCGGCGGGGGCCGTCCTCCTCGCCGCGTGTGGAGAGGAGGACAGGCTGAGCGCAGCGAAGCCAGGAGGTGAGGTAAGGCTCTGCACACCGAGATTTGATGCGATTACCCTGGGTAGGGCGAGGCAGGGCGATTGCCTCGCCAACACCCCCATACAGGCACCAGCGCCGCCCATTTTGGGGTTATACTGGAGCTAACGACGGACCATGCAGGGGGTGCCCCATGCCTGACGCATACACGCGCGAGGAGAAGCGTCTGCTGCTGGCGCTGGCCCGCGAGACGCTGGTACGCATCACCGCCGGCGAAGAGCCGCCTCATGTAGACCTGGACGCACTGCCGCCCGCGCTGGCCGAGGAACGCGCCTGCTTCGTCACCCTGCGCCGCCGCAACGATGGCGCGTTGCGCGGCTGCACGGGGACGCTGGTCGCTCGCCGTCCGCTGGCCGAGGAAGTGGTGGCGATGACCGTGCAGACCGCCTTTTACGACCCACGCTTCGCCCCTGTCCAGGCTCATGAAGTGCCCGGCCTGCACCTCGAAATCAGCGTGCTCACCCCCTCGCAGCCCCTCGACTTCACCGACCCGGATGACTTGCTGCGCAAGCTGCGCCCTGGCGTAGATGGCGTCACGCTGCGCCTGGATCGCCGCCGCGCGACTTTCCTGCCTCAGGTGTGGGAGAACTACCCCGACCCGCGTCTCTTCCTGATGCTGCTGGCGCAGAAGATGGGCGCCGACCCAGACGCCTGGCGCGACCCGCGCCTGCAGGTGGAAACGTACCAGGCGATCATCATCGAGGAAGATGAAGCTGACGGCGATTCCCCGCACTGATTGCCCGCCTTTTGGCTGACGGCTGGCCGATGATCGGCGCGGGCGTGTTTGCGCTCGCGCGCCGCTCTGCTACAATCCCCGCGTTGTCCCACCCGATGCCCATCGTGGAGAATGTCATGCGTACCACGTTGATCCTGTTGGGTCTGCTCGCCGCCGGGCTGTTCCTGGCAGCCTGCGGCGACGAACCGCCGCCTACTCAGATTTATATCGTCATCTCGCCGACGCCAGAAACTCAGACCGCGACGCCCACCGCCTCGCCGACAGTGGCCGCGACCGAGACAGTAGCCGTCGCCCCGGCCCCCAGTGCGACGCCAGCGCCTTCGGCCAGCCCGTCGCCCGCCCTGCCCTCGCCCACGCCGCAGCCGGCGGGCTTCCCGACCAACGTCGCCGCCGAGGTGCAGATCGCTGAGCAGGTCTTCGAGCACGGGCGCATGTTCTGGATTCGCCACACCCGCCAAATCTGGGTGATGGTCAACGTGCCGCAGGACAACAGCACAGGCGGCGACTGGTTCTGCTACAACGACACCTTCGAGGAAGGCGAAGCCGAGATTGATGAGAGTCTTGTCCCGCCCGAAGGTCAGTTCCAGCCCCGACGCGGCTTCGGCAAGCTGTGGCGCACGCGCGACGATCTCAAGAACGCGCTCGGCTGGGCAATCACGCCGGAGTTCGAGCTAACCAGCAGCTACACCTACATCGCCGGCGGCACTGTGCAGGGCGGGCAATACCTGCCCGGCCCCGGCGAGCACCGCCTGACCACGCTTTACCACGAGAGCATCTCCTTCTTCGAGGCGGACATTCGCGGCGATTGCCAGGGCGGAACCTGGCGCATGACTGCCGCGCCGTAGCCGCCCACGCTCCGAACCGTTGCTCGTGCAGGCGGGCCGTCCAGGGTCCGCCTGCTGTTTTTCCCGCAGCAACCTGACATTCCCCCGACAGCTTGCCGCGCCCACTTTCGCCCGTCGCTGCTTTGTATTAAGGTAGGGAAGAAGCTGGTTCTTGGTGATTGGTTTTTGGTTTTTGGTAAGAACAGCCTCGTCTCAGGGATACCCTGCCAGCAACCAACAACCAATAACTCAATAACCATTGGCCAATAACCGTTCTTCCACGAGGTTCTCATGCGCGCATGGCAGCTCAAGCCCGGCGACCCGATGGCCCCCCGCATCGCGGCGGACGCCCGCGCCGGGCGCACCGATTACCACGACGACCAGGTTTGGGGATTGCGTTTGGGCGGCCCGACCGAGCCGGCGCTCAGCCTGGAGACGCGCTACGGCGGGAGAGTCGGCCTGGCGCGCATCGTGCCGGTGTGGGGCGTCGGCGGGCGCAAGGTCTACGAGACGCAGGCGTACCACGCCCCACCCCTGCTCACGGCCTTCGCCCCGGACTTGCTGCGCGTCCACGCCGGGCTGACCCCCACCCTGGCCCTGACCGCTGAGTTCTGGACGATGGAGTCGCAGGCGGTCGGCGGGCGCTTCACCGTCCGCAACAGCGGCGACCGGCCCCAGCCGCTGCGCCTCGACCTGACCGCTCAGGTCGCCCGCGACGACAAGACGCTGCCCATGCTCTTCCTGACGCTGGAGGATGGCACGGTTGCCTTGCAGATGGGCCGCCTGCCGTATTTGCAGCCGGTGCTGCTGCTGGAAGGCGCGCGCGAGACGGGCGCGACCGCCCAACTCAGCCGGGCGCAGACCGTCCCGCCCGGCGAAGCGATGACCTTCCGCTGGGTGCTGACCGCGCGTCCCCTGCGCGATGAGAGCCTGGCCCTGGCTCACCGCTGGCTGGCCGTCGAGGACTGGGACGCGCATCTGGCCGCTGTCGCCGCCCGCGCCGAGGCTGCGCCGCAGGTCGAAACAGGGCATCTGGACTGGGATCTCGCCCTTGCCTGGAGCCAGCAGCTTGTGCTGCGCGGCTTCCTGGCGGCGACGGGGAGCCTGCCCCACCCGTCGTTTGTCGGCACGCGCAAGCCCAACCAGGGGTACGCCCCCGGCGGGGCGCACAGCGGCGGCTTTGCCTCCCCCTGGGGCGGGCAAGCCGTCCCTGACGCGCTGACCATCGCCGGGACGGTGACACTGGCCGCGCCGGAACTGGCCCAGGGCATGGTGCGCAACTTCCTGGCCGTGCAGCGCGACGACGGCTGGATTGACGCCCGTCCCGGCCTCGACGGGCAGCGGGCCAATGTCCTGGCCCCGCCGCTGCTGGCGACTCTGGCACACACGATCTACCAGTTCACCCACGATCAGGCGTTCCTGGCGGAGTGCCTGGATGGGCTGCTGGCTTTCTTCACCCGCTGGTTCGCCCCCGACGCCGACGCCGACGGCGACGGCGTTCCTGAATGGCAGCACCCCGGTCAGGGCGCGTTCATCGAGGGGCCGACGCTGGCGCGCGGGACGCGCTGGGCGCAGGGCATAGACCTGACCACCGTCGAAGCGCCCGACCTGCTTGCCTACCTGATTCGTGAGGCGCGGGCGCTGCTCGACATCGGCGCGCTGCTGGATCGCCCGGACGTGGCCGAAACGATCACCCCGCGCCTGGACGCGCTGATCGCCGCGCTGGAGGAGTTCTGGGACGAGGCGCGCGGCGTCTATACCTACCGCGACCGCGATGCCCACGCCTGTCCCTCCGGCGAGACGATCTTCAGCGGGCACGGCGAGTCCGTCCTGGCAGAGCGCGTCACGCTGGGTCAGCCGGGCCGCCTGATTCTGCGCGTGAGCGGGGGGCTGGATCGCAAGCCGGCTCTTTCCTGCATAGTGGAAGGCGAAGACGCCGCCGGCAAGCCAGTCCGCGAGGAAGTGCCTGGCGAGACATTCGACTGGTACCGGAGCGCTGGGACGGCCACCACGTGCACCGTCTGGCGGGCAGTCACCGGGCTGCGCTTCGCCGGGCTGAGCCGCGTCTTCAAGGTCGAAGCGCAGACGGTAGACCTGTCCGCGCACGACATCGCCCTGCTCATGCCGCTGTGGTCAGGGATGCTGGACGAGGCGCGCGCCGCCCGTCTGGTGGCCCACCTGACCGATCCGGCAGCGTACTGGCGTCCGTTCGGCGCGCCCGGCTGCCCTGCTGATGCGCCACACTACGATCCGACGCTGCACAACGGCTGTGGCGGCGTCTGGCCGGACTGGAACGCGCGGCTTGGCCTGGCCCTGATCGAGCGCGGCTTTCCGGCGGAGTCAGCGGAGTTGTTCCGGCGCGTATTGGCCGCGCAGACGCACAGCCTGGCCGCCGAACAGACCTTCCGCGCTCTCTACAACGCGGAGACCGGCGCAGGTCTGGGCGATAGTGACGTGATCACCGGGGCTGTCTCATGGGAGTGGTTCGCGCGGCTGTTCGGGGCCTTCGCCCTGGATGCCTGGTGCGCGGCGATCACCGGTCCCTGCGCCTTCTCCGGCGAGACGATCACCTGGACGCAGCACGGCGTGCGCATCACACGCAGTGACAGCAACATCGAGATCGCTTTCCCCAGCGGGCGGACAGTTGCGCTGCCCGCCGACGCTGCCGCGCAGATCGTGCGCGATCCGGCGAGCGGAGCCGCCGCGCCGCCGCCCCTGCCCTCCGACGACGATCTGCCGCCCCCTGATCAAACTGCGGTACAATAAGGACAGGAGAGTGAAGGAATAACAGTAATGGCCGTCACCACGCAGCCCATCACCGTCGAGGAGTTCGAGCGCCTGGCCCTTCAGCCGGAGCACGCCGACCGCCGGCTGGAGTTCGTGGGGGGGGAGATCAACGAGGTGGTATCGAACAGCTATTCATCCCTGGTCGCCAGCAAGATTAGCTTCTTCATCCACCTGTACCTGATGCAGAAGAATCTCGAAGGCTACATCACCGGCGCGGACGGCGGCTACCAGATTGGCGACGAGCGCTACATCCCCGACGTGGCTTTCGTCTCGAAGGCGCGCCAGCCGGAGCCATCGCACGAAACCTACAACCCCCTCCCCCCCGACCTGGCGGTCGAAGTGCTCTCCCCCTCCGACCAGCCCGACGTGATGCGCTTGAAGCTGGCGAACTACCTGGCGGCGGGCACGGTCGTGTGGGTTGTCAACCCGGAAACCAGGACGGTCGAGGTCTACACCCCCGCCAAGCGCGCCTACCGCCTCGGCGCGGATGGAACGCTGGACGGCGGCGAGGTGCTGCCCGGCCTGGCCCTGCCCATCAAAGACCTCTTCCCCGATTGATACGAAAACGGGGGCCGGGCGGCCCCCATTGACCTGCAATCCCCTGCGTCATCTCAATCCTGGCAGAAGGTGCGCAGCGTCTCCAGGTAATACTCCGGGATGCCGATGTCGAAGCGGCGGCCCTGCACCACCACGCCCAGGAAGCCGTCTTCCTGACGCAGCCGGTCTAGGGCCGAGGTAAGCTGGAACTCGCCGCGCTCGCGCACGTTGTGCTGAATATGCTCCTCCAGGTAGTCAAAAATCTGCGGTTTGATCACGTACTGGCCGAAGACGGTCAGGTATTC
>JAGPFT010000531.1 GCA_018056405.1 Anaerolineae bacterium | reverse complement strand
GTGATGCGCTGGCGGCGGGGCGCGGGCGGCTTGTGGAAGCCGAACACATTGATGCGCTTGTGCATCCGTTCCGCCTGGGCGAGCACGTGCGCGGCGAAATCCACCGCGTCAGCGCGGTCGTCGGTGGGGATGGGGATAGTCATGGTATGGCCCTGGAAGGGGACGATGATCAGGGCGAAGGTGTAGGAAGTGGTGGTCTGGCGGTCGGTTGAACCGTCCCTGTCGAAATCGGCAAAGCTGAAGCCGGGCTGCATCCGCACGCCCACCCCGCCAATGTCGGCCCAACGCAGCGCGGCAGTGGCGTTGGCGGGAGCCGGGGCGCGCCGCCGCTCCACACCTGCCGCGCTCAGCGTGTAGATGGGGCCGGACGGCGACTTCCAGGACAGAGTGCCCGTGCCAAGCGTGAGCGGCGCAATCTCGTGGTAGCGCTCTACAATGCGGCGCAGCGTGTTCTGGCAGCGCACGTAATCAAGCGGCGTCTCGCTGGCAACCAGTTCCGGGTGCTGCTGAACGTAGCCGAGGGCGCGCAGCAGCACCACGACGGTCACGGCAAGCAGGATCAGCGCAGTGATAAGCGCAACGGCCAACATGAGCGCGCTCCCCAGCTAGGGGCCTTGCTGGATGGGCGTGGACAGCACGCGCACCGCACCTGCCCGGCGCAAGGCAATGGTCACCGGCGCGGCCTCCGGCTCGTCCACCAGGGCGATGATCGCGCCACCCCGCCCGCCGCCAGAGAGCTTGGCACCGCGCGCGCCCGCTGCGCGCGCCACCTGGCACAGCCTGTCTAGCAGGTCGGAGGAGACGGTTAGCTCGCGCAGCAGCGCGTGATTCTCGTCCATGAGCGAGCCGAGCGAGTCCACATCGCCCGACTCGATGCTCTGGCGAGCGGCGCGCACGATCTCGCCGATGCAGGCGAAGAGCGCGTCCAGGCGAGGCGGGTCGGCGTCGTGCAGACGGCGCACGTCGGCGACAGTCAGGCGAGTGGGGCTGCTCTGGCCGCTGTCGGCGACGAGCAGGGTGAAGGGCCGGGCGACGGCGAAGGTCTGCGGCGTAGTTCCGCGCACAAAGTAGACAGGACGGGCGTAGACGATCACCGTATTGTCAATGCCGCTCGGCGTCCCGTGATGGCGCTTCTCCACTTCGTAGACCAGCGGATTGAGCGCATCGTCGGTCAGAGGTGCGTCCAGCGCAGCAGCCAGCGCGCGCATGATGGCCGTTGCCAGGGCGGCCCCGCTGCCCAAGCCGCTGGCGACAGGAATCGTTGAACGCACGGTCAGGCGCAGGTCGGGCATAGGCGCGCGCAGGTGCTCTAGAACCAGTTGGGCGGGATAGACCAGCGCATCGAAGAACGGATCGTCTGGCGCAGCCTGGGCGGCGGCGATGGTCTGGCCGAGATCGGCGGCGTGGAGGATCAGCCCGCTTCCCGGCGAGCCTGGCTCGGCAGTGGCAGTCACCTGGACGGCGGTCAGCGGCGCGGCGATGGCCGGCTGCCCGTAGACAACAGCGTGCTCGCCGAAGAGGATGATCTTGCCCGGCGCTGAGACGCTGACGACGGCCATAGGCGTGCGGCGCCTCCCTACAGGATGTACAGAACCACGCCGGCGGTAATCACCCAGAGGACGACGGCCAGCAGCAGCGGTATATCCTCGAACAGCAGTTCATCCGGGGCGCTGCCCTGCCCGCGCACGTGGATCAGATACAGGTAGCGGAAGATGCCGTAGACGACGAAGGGGATGGTCAGCATCATGCTGTAACCATTGACGCGGATCGTCGTCGCTTCGACGGTGTAGAGCATGTAGGTGAGCACGCTGCCGGTGGTGACCATGCGCAGCATGTCGTCCAGCAGCGGCATGTTGTAGTCCTTGTACGTCGCCCGCACGCTCTCGGCGTCTTCGGCCAGCAGAATCAACTCCTGGCGGCGCTTACCGATGGCCAGGAAGAGCGCCAGCAGCCCCGCGCACAGGTACAGCCAGGGCGAGAAGTGGGTCACATCTATGACCACGATGCCGGCGACCACGCGCAACACGAACCCGCCCGCGATGGCGAAGACATCGAGCAGCACAATATTCTTCAGGAAGAACGAGTAAGCGATGTGCAAGGCAAGATAAGCGAGCAAGACCACCGTCAATTGCCAGGTCAGCAGCAGACTGGCAGCCAGCGCGATCACTGGCATCACGATGGCAGCAGCGACCGCCCAACGGATGGGCAATTGCCCGGAGGGTAGCGGACGGTAGCGCTTGCGCGGGTGGAGGCGGTCGCGCTCGATGTCCACCAGGTCGTTGATCAGGTAGATGGTGCTGGCCACCAGGCAGAGCAGAATGAAGGCGGCTACCACGCGCGCCAGCGGCTCAGCCTGGGTGAACTGCTGATCGAACAGGATGGCGGCGAAGACGAAGCCATTCTTCGACCACTGGATGGGCCGCATGGTGGCAATCAAACCCCGCACAGGGGTAGGCAGCGTGTTCCACAGGGGGCGCAACGCGGTCTTCACTGAGGTCACGCAATTTCCCTCCACTCCAACACCGTTCACTGTGGGCGCATTATACCAGGGTTGTGCGCCCGCCCATAGTTCGGCAGGTCCACGAACAAGTTGTGGGGCAATCGCCAGAACGCCCCTAATCCCCCGACCCCCTTCCCCCTGCAAAGCTAGGGGAAGGGGAGCCGTCCGTCCGATCGTCCCCCTCTCTAGCTCGGCTGGAGAGGGGGATTGAGGGGGAGAGGCCTAGGGGCGGGCGGCTTCGGAAGTCTGGTGCGGCAGGAGGCCCCTCCCCCTGGCCCCCTCCCCGGC
>JAGPFT010000530.1 GCA_018056405.1 Anaerolineae bacterium | reverse complement strand
ACTCTGAAGTGGTCTAGTTCGGGGCGCGAGGTGCCGGGTGGTTACGTGCGCGCAGTGCGGTCATGAGAACGTGGCGGGCAGTAGTGTCTGCGCGCAGTGCGGCGCTCCGCTCGTCGCAGCGGTTGCCGACGCTGACCAGCCTAAGCCAGAGGGAGCGACAACGCGCCAGATGGACACGGCCACTACCAGCGCTGTAGTCCGCTGGGGCACGGCCAGCCTAGGCGCGCGCCGGCAGGTGTTGCTGCACGTGCGCGGGCATGACAAACCGCTGGTGATTGATGTTGGCGAGCGCCTGGAGCTGGGGCGCGTTGATGCGGTCACCGGTCAGGCACCGGCCATTGCGCTGGACGATTTCCAGGCGGCGGAGCTGGGCGTCTCGCGGCGTCACGCTGCCCTGGTGCCAGAAGATGACGCGCTGAAGATCGTAGACCTGGGCAGCTCCAACGCGACGTTCCTCAACGGGCAGAAATTGATTCCGAATCAGTCGCGTATTCTGCGCGACGGCGATGAGTTGCGGCTGGGCAAGCTGATCATCCGCGTGGAGTTCGTCTAGGTGACTCGCTTGCCCGGTAGTGTGTTGCTGAGATATCTCCGTACCCTGTGCGGCACAATACCCTGGTGAGAACAAGCGATGTTCAACGAGTACGACCTGACGTGGTACAAAGACGCTGTATTCTACGAACTCTATGTGCGCGCTTTCAAGGATGGTAACGCCGACGGGCACGGTGACTTGCCGGGCCTGCTGAGCCAGCTTGATTACCTGCAAGAATTGGGCATTGACTGTATCTGGCTGCTGCCCATCTGCCCATCACCGCTGGTGGACGACGGGTACGATGTGTCCGACTATCGCGGCATCCACGAGGACTACGGCACGCTGGAGGACTTCAAGGCGCTGGTCGAGGGCATTCACGCGCGCGGGATGCGCGTGATCATTGATATTGTGGCCAACCACACGTCGGATCAGCATCCCTGGTTCTTGCAGGCCCGCACTTCGGAGGACTCGCCCTTCTGTGACTGGTACGTTTGGAGCGATACGCCGGACAAGTACCGCGAGGCGCGCATCATCTTCAAGGACACGGAAAGCTCCAACTGGGCCTTCGATACGTTGGCCGGGCAATACTACTGGCATCGCTTCTATTCCCAGCAGCCCGATTTGAACTACGACAGCCCCGCCGTGCAGCAGGAAATGCTCGACATCCTCGACTTTTGGCTGGCGCTGGGCGTGGATGGCTTCCGCGTGGATGCCGTGCCGTACCTCTTCGAGCGCGAGGGGACCAACTGCGAGAACCTGCCCGAAACGCACCAGTACGTCAAGCGGATGCGCGCCCACATGGACGCCAACTGGCCGGGCCGTATTATGCTGGCGGAGGCCAACCAGTGGCCGGAGGATGTGCGCGAGTACTTCGGCGACGATGACGAGTTCCACATGGCCTTCCACTTCCCGATCATGCCCCGCCTGTTCATGGCGCTCAAGCAGGGCACGCGGCGCTCCATTGTCGAGATTCTCCAGCGCACGCCGGGCATCCCTCCGCTGGCCCAGTGGGCCATCTTCCTGCGCAACCACGACGAATTGACGCTGGAGATGGTCACCGAAGAGGAGCGTCAGTTCATGTGGGAGCAGTACGCGCCCGTGCCGCGCATGAGGCTGAACCTGGGCATACGCCGCCGGCTGGCCCCCCTGCTCGACGACGATCCGCGCCGCATCCGCCTGCTCAATGCGCTGCTCTTCACGCTGCCCGGCTCGCCCATCCTGTATTACGGCGACGAGATCGGCATGGGCGACGACATCTGGCGGCACGACCGCAACGGAGTGCGCACACCGATGCAGTGGGATGCCTCGCCGAACGCGGGATTCTCGCCTGCCGAGTGGCTGTACGAGCCAGCCATTGCCGATGAGGTGTATGGGTACCAGGTGCGCAACGTCGCTCAGCAGCGCGCGGACCCTGCGTCGCTGTGGCACGGCACCCGGCACATGTTGGCCGTGCGCAAACAGTACCGGGCGTTCGGGCGCGGGACGTTTGAACTGGTGCTGCCGGAGAATGAGGCAGTGCTCGGCTTCTGGCGCGTCCTGGAAGCGGAACCCGGCGCGGCGCAAGGTGGCGAGCGCTTCCTTATCCTGGTGAACCTGACCGATGCGCCGCAGCAGGCCGCGCTTGACCTGGCAGACTGGGCGGGCGCGCAACCGTTCGACGTGCTCAGCGGAGAGTCGTGGCCGGCGGTGGGCGGCTCAGTCTATGAGGTGGAGCTGGCTCCCTACGCCTATCACTGGCTGAAGTTCTGAGCGAAGAATACTTGGCCGGGGAGGGCGCTGCTCTGCTGCGCGGAACGTCCTCCCCGGCAAAGCCAGAGTAGGGGAAACGTCCCATCTAACGGCCAAAGCCCCCCTCTCTAGCTTTGCTGGAGAGGGGGATTTAGGGGGAGGGGCGTGCACAGCCAGACCTAAGTTGGCACCTTTGGCACCTGTGGAGCGTAACGCAGAACGCCCCTACACCACTCAGTGCTGACAGCCTTTGCACGCCCCCTGAGCAGGGCGCGGTCACGAGAGCGCTGTGTCTTCTACCTGCGTTTTCACCAGATGCACGCCCAGAGCGTTGGCGATGACGATGCCCACTGTACGGGCTACTGTCTCGGCCTGCTCGTAAGCGGCCTGGTCTTCCTGGTGCTGGCGCAGGTACTCGATCCCCGCCTTCGAATCTACGGCGAATTTGTCGCCCACTGAAGCCCGCTTGCGCAGCAGATCGCTGCTGGTGTTGTGGCTTGTCACCAGCAGCAGCAACGACTCATCGGCCAG
>JAGPFT010000038.1 GCA_018056405.1 Anaerolineae bacterium | reverse complement strand
CTGGCGTCCATCGTCTCATCGGCGCGGTAGGTCTCGACGACCGACTGCCCCTGGCGATAGCGGTAGAGAGTCTTCTGGCGGGGCAGCACCACCCAGACCTCGGCGGTGCCCGCCGCGAAGTAATCGCCCACCTTCTGTACCACGTCCTCGAACTGGTCATCGGGCGACATGACCTCGACGGCCAGCGTCGGCGCGCCGGGGTAGGGGCGCTCGATGTCCCAATCGCTGACCAGGTGATCGCGGTGGATGAACGACACGTCGGGCGAGCGCGCCACGCGCACGCCGCCGTCGCCCTCGGCCAGGATGTACAGCAGATTATCCGTGAACAGGTAGCCGAGCTTATGGCTGCTGACAGTCGCATACAACATGCGGTAGATGTTGTCCACGATCAGGATATGCTGCCCACCGACAGGCATCATCTCGACAACCTCCCCCCTCACCACCTCCACGCGCGCGTCGGAGCCAAGCCGCAGCAGATCGTCAACGGTCAGGGGGCGCGCCAGCACAGCCATTGCCGGGACTCCTTCACACTCATCCTGCTTTGATTATAGCGCGTGCGGGGCGGGCGCAGCGCCCCGGCTTCCAACGCGCTTCTCCTTGAACTCCTCCGCCCTGGCAATTTGCTCGCGGATGTCGGCATCTATCTCCGCTTTGTGTTCGTAGTAGTAGGCCAGGGCAGCGTGAATCTGCGCCAGGGGCAATCCAAACCACGCTGCGATCTCGCCGGGGGAATCGGTGTGAAAGAGCATCACCATGACCACATCAGATACGCGCACGCCCGTCCCGGCGATGCAGGGCCGCCCACCGCGCACGTCTGGGTCGGACGCAATGAGGTTGATGCTGTGGATGGTTGCCATGAAACGTACTTCCGCTCACTGTATGCCCTTAGTATACCGCACATCCGCTGCCCCAAACGCACGGGGCAGCTTGCAGTGTTCGGTCCTTCTTCGAGATGAATCTGGAGTGGGGGTGGGGCGATCCTGACACTTGGTGAGTCCATCCTGACAGGTCATTCGTGACCCCGCCGGTCATAGGTACTCGACGCGGTTGCGCATATCCTGGGCGGTGTAGACGGCGTAGCACAAGATCAGTCCCTTCACCCACTCACCGATCCAGTGCTGTTCAGCGCGACCGAAAACGATGCCCGCGTGCTCCATACCGCCAGATGCCAACTCAAGATAATCCGCATCATAGGTACACAGCACATAGCCCATCTCAGAAGCGCGCCTGAGGTGATTGATGTCCGAGTCGCCCAGCACGCCCAGGTCGAGCGCAGTTACAGCCTCAATTCCTTGTCGGCGAAGCTGGTTAGCCACAGCGACCGGCACGTTTTCATCCAAATAGAAACGGAGGCTTGCTTCCAACGCGCTTTTCCTTGAACTCGCGCCCCTTGGCGATCTGCTCGCGCAGGTCAGCATCTATCTCCGCTTTGTGCTCGTAGTAGTACGCCAGGGCAGCGTGCACCTGGGCCAGTGAGAGCGCGTAGGCTTCAGCAATCTCGGCGGGTGTCTGGTCGTGGAACAGCATCACCGCGACAATATCCAACACCCGGATGCCCGTCCCGGCGATGCAGGGCCGCCCACCGCGCACGTCTGGGTCGGACGCAATGAGGTTGATGCTGTGGATAGTTGCCATGAAAGGTGCTCCCGCTCACTGTATGCCCTTAGTATACCGCACATCCGCTGCCCCAAACGCACGGGGCAGCCCACCGCACGCGCTGAGCTGCCCCGCAGAATCACCTTCGGCAGTGCGCCGCCTACGCCCGCAATTTCGCTCCAAGCTGGCGCTCGACCGCCTTGACGATCCGCGCGTGAATCTTGGCCACTTCTGCGTCGTTGAGCGTGCGGTCGGGCGCGCGGTAGGTCAGCGCGTAGGCCAGCGACTTCTTGCCCGCCGGGATGGGATCGCCGCGATAGAGGTCGAACAGGCGCGCCTCCTCCAGCAGATCGCCGCCGGCGCGCAGGATCACCTCGTAGACCTCGATGGCCGGCGTCGTCTCGTCCAGCACGATGGCCAGGTCCTGGTAGACGGCGGGATGCGCCGGTACCGGGCGAATCTGGCGGATCACTTCCACGTCGGCCAGCAGCGCGGCCAGGTCTAGCTCGGCGGCGAGCACAGGCCGCCCCAAATCCAGTCCCAGCCCGAACGCCTGGCGCACCAGCGGATGCACTTCGCCCAGCACGCCCGCTTCGCGCCCGTTGATGCGCAGCAGGGCGGCGCGCCCCGGATGGAACGTGCTGTGCGCGACCGGGGTGAAAGTTACCGGGCCGGCGACGCGCAGATCGCGCAGGGCCGCCTCGACGACGCCTTTGAGATCGAAGAAGTCCAGCAGGCCAACGGGGGTATCTCCCCCCCACTGAGGGACTCCGCGCGGCCCGGTGAGGGCGATCCCCAGGCGGCCCGGCTCGTCGGGCAGCGGTTCGTCGGGGCGCGGCAGGTAGACCGCCCCGATCTCGAACAGAAGCTGGCGGTCGGTGTGACGGGCGTTGGCGGCGACCGTATCGAGCAGGCTGGCCAGCAAGGTGTGGCGCAGCACCGTCTTGTCGGCGGCGATGGGGTTGGCCAGGGTCACATAGGGCACGTCCGGCCAGCTTGACGCCGCGCCCGGCGGGGTGAGCAGCGCCTCGCGCTCCGGCGTGGTCAGGCGATAGGTCACGATCTCGCGCAGCCCGGCCTTGACCAGCGCATCGCGCAGCGCCTCCTCGCGTTCCAGGGCCACGTTGGCCCGTTGGGCGGGCAGTTCGTCGGCGATCAGCGCGTTGGGAATGCGGTCGTAGCCGTAGACGCGGGCGATCTCCTCGATCAGATCGGCCCGTCCGGTCAAGCCGGCCCCGATGTCCAGCCGGTGATCGGGCACCACGACGTGCAGCACGTCGTCGCGCTCCGTCACCTCGAACTCCAGCGCGCGCAGGATGCGCACGATCTCGTCCTGGGGGATGGCGAAACCGAGATGGCGCGTCACCTCCGGCACGGGCAGGTCTACGGCGATGACCTCGGCGGGCAGCGGGTACTCGTCAATGATGCCCGCTGCCACCGTGCCCCCCGCCATCTGGCGCATCAGCTCGATGCAGCGACGCAGGCCGCGCTCGGCCATGGCCGGGTGCACGCCGCGACTGAAGCGCAATCCCGCTTCGCTGCTCATCTTCTGGCTCTGCATGGTGCGGCGAATGTTGATGAAGTTCCAGGCCGCCGCCTCCAGCAGGACGTTGGTTGTCGCCGGGCGCTGGGCCATCGCCTTGCCGCAGACGGTCTCGCCCTCCTCTGGCGGCTCTATGCCGGTCGCGTCGAGCGGCTCGCCGCCCATCGTCGCCGGGTCCCAGATTTCGCTTTCCAGCCCGCCCATGATGCCGCCGATGCTCAGCGAGCCAGCCGTGTCAGCGACCAGGATGTTGAAGTCGTCCAGCACGTGCTCGGCACCGTCCAGCGTCACCAGGTGCTCGCCCGGCTCCGGCAGGCGGGTGATGATCAGCGGGGCCGCGCCGCCGGCGCGCCCTTTGAGCGTGTCCCAGTCGAAGGCGTGCAGTGGCTGGCCCAGTTCGAGCATGACGTAGTTAGTGGCGTCCACGATGTTGTTGATCGGGCGCATCCCGGCCAGGCGCAGCCGGCGCTGTATCCACTGGGGCGACTCCGTGATCTGCACGTCACGGATCAGGGCCAGGGTGAAGCGTGGGTTTAGCTCCGGCTCGCGGATGTCAATGGCCACCTGTCCGGCGATGGGCGGTCCCTCGGCGACCACCTCCAGCGGCGGGAAGCGCAGCGGCACGCCGGTCAGCGCGGCGACCTCGCGGGCTACGCCGACGATGCTGTAGGCGCGGGCAATGTTGGGCAGTATGTCCATGTCGAGCACGGCGTCGCCGAGCACGTCTTGCAGCGGCGTGCCGGGCGCGAAATGGCCGAACTCGTCCCAGTCGAGCAGCAGAATGCCCTCGTGCGAATCGGACAGGCCCAGTTCCTTCTCGGAGCAGACCATGCTGCGGTTGGGGATGCCGCGTAGCTCGCGTTCCTTGAGGATCATGCGGCTGCCGTCGTTCTTGTGCCCGTCAATGACCTCCGCGCCTTCGTGGGCGAAGGGTGAGAGCAGCGGCGGGTCGAGCGGCCCCTGGTCTTTGTAGGGGAACAGGTTGGGCGCGCCGGTGACGCACTGCTCCAGGTCCACGCCGCCGTAATCCACCAGGGCCAGCACCAGCCGATCGGCGTTGGGGTGAGCGCGCACCTCACGAATGGCACCGAGCACGATCTTCTCCCGATCCCAGACCAGGTGATCGGACGGCGGCAGATGGCTGCCGGGCGGCGGGTCGCCCTGGGGGATGCCGATGTACTCGATGCTCTCCACCTCCAGCCCGGCCAGGGTCAGGCGCTCGGCCAACTCCCCAACGGGGAGGGTAATGTCCACGTAGTCCTTAAGCCACGAAAGCGGTACTTTCATCTGCGCGTGCGTCTCCTTAGTGAGCGGTCAGCGATCAGCTTTCAGCGGTCAGGCGTCAGCCGTCGGAACAGTCACACTCTGTTTTGGTTTTTGTCCCCATCTCGGCCTCTTCCTCAGGGACGGACAGCAGCCTGGGAAGCGCGAAGACAGCGGTTTGTTGACCTCACCCCCAGCCTCGCTGCGCTCGGCTTGCCCCCTCCCCATTCAAATGGAGAGGGGGCGGCGAGGCGCGTTAGCGCCGAGCGGGGGTGAGGTGTGACTACACCGCCGTCGCCAGGATCGGCTCGCCGGTGGTGACGATGATCGTGTGCTCGTATTGCGCCGTCAGACTGTGGTCTACGGTGCGCAGCGTCCAGCCGTCGCGGTCGGTGACAATGCGCCCGCCCCCCGCGCTGAAGAACGGCTCGATGGTGAAGACCATCCCCTCGTGCATGATCGTGCGGTCCTGGCGGTGGTAGAAATTGAGCACGCTCGGCTTCTCGTGCAGGCTCCGCCCGACGCCGTGCCCCGGCAGCTCGCGGATGATCGAATAGCCGCCCTTGCGCGCGATGCGCTCGACCGTCTTGCCAATCGCGTTCAGCGGACGCCCGGCGTGCACCACGCCAATCGCCTCGTCCAGCGCGCGCCGCGTGAAGCGGCACAGCCGCTCGGCCTCCGGGCGCGCGGGGGGGACGATGACCGTCGCCGCCGTGTCCGCCCAGTACCCCTCCAGCTCCGCCGACACATCCACGTTGACCACGTCGCCGGGCTGGATGACGCGCTCGCCGGGGATGCCATGCGCCGCCTCGTCGTTGAGGCTGATGCAGGTGAAGCCGGGGAATCTGTAGGTCAGGATCGGGGCCGACCGCGCGCCGTGCCGCTGCAGGAACTCCGCGCCCATGGCATCAAGCTGGGCGGTAGTCATGCCCGGCTCGATGCCGGCCAGCATGTGCTGCAGCGCCTCACCGCAGATGTGCCCGATGCGCAGCAGCTTGCGTAGGTCGTCATCATTCTCGATAGTCATACCTGTTCCTTTGGGCTATCAGCTTTCAGCTATCAGCCATCAGCAAGAACGATCTCGGATGATCACTGCCCTCGGTCTCGCTGACTGCTGAGCGCTACCGCAGCGCTTCCGCTGCCCCTGCCAACACCCGGCGAGTCAGGACGCGGGCCATCTCCGTCCGGTATTCGCGGCTGCCCCAATGATCGTCGGGCGGGTCGAGGGCCAGCGCGTCAAGCGCCGTTTCCATATCACCGCTCTGGTCGAAGCGGCGCGCCGCCTCCGGCTGGGCCAGCGGCCAGGGCGCGACTCCACACAGAGCCAACCCCGTATGCCGCGCTTCCCCCTCCGCCCAGGCGACGGCCACCGCACCGACGATGGGCGCGTCGGCGGGCGTGCGCGCCACCTTCTGAAAGGCGACCGCCGCCCGCGCCGGGCCGCGCGGCACGCTGACATGCGTCAGCAGGGCACGCCAGGCCGCGTCACCGGAGGCCAGCCACCCGGCGACGGACAGCGGCGCATCCGCCCCGGCGACGGCGATTCGCGCGTCGAGCGCCAGCAGCAGAGTCAGCGTGACCGATTGCGGATCGCGTTCCAGCAGCAGATCGCCGAGGGTGAAGGTGTTGCGCAGCGTCTCCGGCAGGTCTTCTGCGAGCGCCCGCGCCAGGCCGCCCAGCAGCGGGTGTGCTTCGCCCCGCTCCAGGCATGTCGCCCGGACGCGCTCCAGGGTCATCATGCTGCCCAGGCGCAGGGCATCGCCATGCCCGGCAGCGCGATCCAGCCCCAGGCGGCTCAGGTCCACGACCGCCTCGACATCGGAGAGCGGATGGCGTTGCAGCGCCGCCCCGCCGTAGAGCGGGAAGTGGCCTTGCTGGGCCAACAGGGCCAGGGCCTCGGGTTCGGTGGCCGGTTTGTGGATGGTCTTCAGGTTCAAGAGCATGAACTGGCCTCCTACAGATGATGCATAGCCGTACTGCATCCTACTCGCAACTTGGTAGTGGCCTGGATTCAGCACATACGTGAGATCACGCAGCACTGTAGACCGTCCTCGCCGACGCCAGAATCGCCCTGCGGCGCAGGTAGTTAGGGCTGCGCTCGATACTCTGGCGATCCACCAGGTCTACCGGACGCCCAAACAGCGCCTCGATTTCCTGCTGCATCTGGCTGATCGCCGCCAGTGTGCGCGCACTACCCGGCGCGAACGTCACCAGCACATCAATATCGCTGTCGGGGCCGAAGTCATCGCGCAGCACCGACCCAAACAGGGCCAGTTGGCTGATGTTCCAGCGCCGGCAGAACGCGGCAATCTCCTGCAGGGGCAGGTTAACTGGCAGATGGTCTTGAACTCCGCTCATTGTCGCGCTCCACACTACATTCCAGACGACCTGTGCCACCAGAGAGCGTCCGCTAGAACTGCTCCAGGAAGCGCAGATCGTTCTGCCAGAAGTAGCGGATGTCCTGGATGCCGTGCACGTTCATCGTCATGCGCTCCGGCCCCATGCCGAAGGCGAAGCCGCTCCACTCGCGCGGGTCGTAGCCCCCGTTCTGCAGCACGACCGGGTGCACCATCCCGCAGCCGGCGATCTCGATCCAGCCGGTGTATTTGCACACCGGGCACCCCTGCCCGCCGCAGAGGATGCACTCGATGTCCACTTCCAGGCTCGGCTCGGTGAAGGGGAAGTACGAACCGCGAAAGCGCACCCGCTTATCTGGCCCGAACATGCGCCGGGCGAACTCGGCGAGGGTGCCCTTCAGGTCGGTCAGGCGGATGCTGCGCCCGATGGCCAGCCCCTCGACCTGGTTGAACTGAATCTCGCTGCGCGCCGAAATCTGTTCGTAGCGGTAGCACATGCCCGGCAGGATGACGCGGATGGGCTGCGTGCCGTTCTCGCCGTAAGCGCGCATGGCCCGAATCTGACCGGGGCTGGTGTGCGTGCGCAGGATCACGCCCGGCGTCGTCGTGTGGAACGTGTCCCACATATCGCGCGCGGGGTGGTGCGGCGGGATGTTGAGCAGCGTGAAGTTGGTGTCGTCGTCTTCCACGTCGCGGCTGCGGAACACCTGAAAGCCCATCTCCGCCCAGATCGCGTAAATCTGGCGTAGCGTCTGCGTGGTAGGGTGCAGCCCACCAACCGGGACGCGGCGGCCCGGCAGCGTCACATCCAGCGCGCCCTCCTCCAGCGAGCGGGCCAGCGCCGCCTGGCGGATCGCTTCGGCGCGCCCGGCATAGGCGGCAGTCAGCGCGTCGCGCAGGGCGTTGGCCCGCTGGCCGAACTCGGCGCGCTGCTCTTTGGGCAGCGTGCCCGTCGCGCGCAGCAGCAGCGTGACCTCGCCCTTCTTGCCCAGGTAGCGGCGCTGCCACTCGGCCAGCGCCTCGCCGTCGGTCAGGCCATTTAGCTCGGCCAGCGCCCGGCGGTAGATCGAGTCCAGTTGCTTTAGCATACACGTCCCCTCGTCAGACTGTGGCGCACACGACCGCCTATTGTCTCACAAGCGTGCCCACAAACAAAAAATCCCGTCGCCGATCCTCACCGGATCAGGGACGAGACCAGGCCCGCGGTACCACCCTGCTTAGCCGGGGCGCAGGTGCGCACCGACTCACTCTGTGCTCTACGACGCGCTTCGGCGCGCGATAGGCTGCCCCGTTAACGCTGGGCTTGCGGAGCGGACTACCGGGCTGCATGGGGCAGCCGTTCACCCGTCGGCTCAGGAGCGAACTTCGGCACGGGCGCGCTCATCCCGACTTGCAGTCACGGGCCGGAACTCCCTGGGAGCGGCTGGCGCGCGTACTTTTCTCCGTCACAGCCTGTGAGTTATGACGCATGATGCACCTCATGGTAGCAGAGCCGCGCGGAGATGTCAATTGTTGTGCGCGGGGAACGCTTGACCAGTGCCCCTGAGTCTGCCGCAAGGTGGCCGTCTGATCGCCAGGCCACCATGATACCCTAGACGCGCCTCCATAGACGACGAGCAGAGCTTGAATTTTCTCTGAATTCACTTCTCACAATATTGTGTTGCCCAATAAACAGCTATATGATGAGTTCGTGGTTTTTGCGGTACTTCAGACCTCTCAGGGAGGAAAACCCATTATGAGCCATCGTCGTCTATTCTTGCTCGTGGTAGTCGTAGCGCTGTTTGGCGCGCTGGTCGCCTCGGCCCAGGCCGATAGCACGATCTCCGGCAGCGGTACCCTGGGGCCAGGGGCGGGCGTGATGTCGGCCCGCCTGTTCCGCGATGGTGTCCCCAGTGGTTGCGGGGCAGGCAGCAAGGCGTTTCCTGGCACACTTGCCGGAGACAACTATTACCTGGTCTTCGGACCCTATGGGGCTGTTGACGCGAGTTGCGTGACCATCAACTTCGACACGGGCACCTGCGCGTACAGCGCCCACGCCATGGCCTATCTGGATGGTTTCAACCCCGGCAACCTGGCTGAGGGCTACCTGGGTGACGTAGGCAGCAGCCTGTCGCAGCCGTTCAGCTTCAACATACCCGGCGGCCACTCGTTCTACATCGTCGTGCAGAGCAACTTCGGCCTGGCCGATGTGGGGCTGCCCTGCACCTTCAGCTTCACCTCCGGCCCGGTGGCGTTCAGGCCCGGCCCGGACATGGTGCCGATCCCAGAGCACGCGGTCGTGGGCCTGGTGCTCGCCGACACGCCGGTTTACGCGCGGCCTGCGGCGGGCGAAGCCACCTCTACCATCATCACCGCCGGCAAGACGCTGTGGGTCTTCGGGGTGGACGGCACCGGCCAGTTCTATCAGGTGATGCTGTCCGGCAGGTTCTTCTGGCTGCCGGTGAGCGCGATGGGGCCGAACCCCGACGCCATGTGGAACAGCAGGCCGCTGCCTACGGTCGTGGTCACCGGGGGGGAGACAGCCTCGGACTAGCGGGAGAGAATACCAGGTCGTTGCGCGGGGGCGGGGCGCTGGCTCCGCCCCTGTTTGTTGCACGCCAGGGCACTACTCGCGCGGCTGAATGGCGTCGAAGGGGGCAGCGCGGGCAGCGACCAGGCGTTGTAGCTCGTCCAGCGCGTGCCACGCCGTCGCGCGCGTCGCCTCGTCGAGCGGCAACGCGGCGAATTCGTCCTCGTCCAGCACGGTGATCGTCCCGTCCGGCGCGACGAACACATCGAGCGCCAGGTCGTCGGCGTAGACAGCATCTTTCTCCAGACGAGCCGGGCGGGTGATGTTGCAGTACCAGCCGGTGAAGTGGTCGTCGTCCACGTCGTACATGGCGAAGATGTTGTACCAGCGGTCGGCGTAGAACCACTCCACGAAGCGGTCGCCGCGCCGGAAGGTGTGGTAGGGTGTCTGCACGTCGTGCGGGCGGTTGAAGCGCGCCTCCAACTGCACCCATGTCGCGCCGCGTGCCAGGACGCGGCCCGTGTAGCGCCACACTTCGTGGCCCGCGTGGTCGTTCTTGATCACCGTGATCGCGGCAGCCGTCACCGGCCCACCCCCCTGCCCGGCGGCAGCACAACCGTCGCCCCAAGCGCCTGGAATTCAGCGCAGGCCGGGGTCGGAAAGGGGGCCACGCCCAGGTCGAAGTAGATGCCTCCTGCCGGGCGCGGCGTCTCAGTGTCCTCTGCCGGCAAGACTTCCAGGCGCAGGCGCAGCATCCCTTCCTGGCGCGGCGTCACGCGGAAACGCACCGGGCCGCCCGGCGCGTCCGGGGGGACGATGACGGGCTGCTCGGCGGGCGAAATGTCGCAGTCCGGCGCGCGCAGGCGCAGGATGACCGGCACCGCCTCGCCAGGCGGGAGCTGGTCGCGGTCGGGCGGGTCGAAGCCGGCGCGCAGCAGGGCGGGCGCGCCGGCCGCCAGCTCGCACGGCGCGAAGACCGACAGCCGCCGGGCATGACCAGGCGCGGGCGCAGGTTCAGCGGCTCGCAACGCCTGGGCCGCCTCCCGGCCCAGTGCCGTCAGCGCGTAGGTGCTTGGCGCGGTCATGGTGACATAGCGCACCGTGACCAGCCGCCGAATGCCCTTGCCCAGGCCAATCGCGCTCAGCCCGGCGCCGTTCATGATCGCATCGGCGGAGGCTGTGCCGTCCTCGCGCGCAGCCAGAAAGTGCAGCACGTCGAGCGCCTGCGGTGGCAGTTTTTGCAGATCGGGCGGAACAGGCATCATAGCGCGCACCTCGCTGGTGGAGATGAGCAGGGAGTCATGAGTCCATGAGTTGTGAGTCGGAGCATTGAGTGCGTGCAAGACCTGTCAGGCAGTGTGGCCGTGCGCCTTAGCCTCACCCCCGCTCGGCGCTGATGCGCCTCGCCGCCCCCTCTCCACGTCGTGGAGAGGGGACAAGCCGAGCGTAGCAAGGCTGGGGGTGAGGCTACTGCCAGCGCCACACATGTCACTGACGACCTTTGCACGCACCCGGAGCATTGGACGCCCTGATGACTCCCAACCCAAGACTTCCAACCTTTGCCCCTAGTGTACACCACCCAGGGCCGCGCCCGCACGGGAAAAAAGTCACGGGGTGGGCCATCGCTGAAGTCTCACTTACGCACAGGGGTAGGTGTGCGCGTGTAGCGCGGCGGCAGAAAGGGCGTCGCCGTCGCGGTGAAAGTGGGCGTCAGCGACCAGGTGGGAGACGGCGTGGGTGTCGGCGTGAGCGTCCTGGTCGGCGAGGAAGTCCACGTCGGAGAAGGCGTCCAGGTGCGCGTGGGCGTGGGCGTCGCGGTCGCGGTCGGCGACGGAGTGTGTGTGGCGGTCGCGCTGGGCGTCACCGTCCGCGTGGCGGTGGCAGTTGGCGTGCGCGTTGCCGTCGGCGAGGGCGTCTGCGTCCAGGTTGGCGAGGGCGTCCACGTCGGCGTAACGGTGGCGCTGGGCGAGGGAGTCGCACTGGGCAGCGGCGTGACCGTCGGCGTGGGGGTCGGCGGCAGCGGCGTGACCGTCGGCTCCGGGGACACGTCGGGCAGCGGTGTGAGCGTGATCGCTTCCAGCACGCTGAAGTCGCCAGGGTCGAGCGGCAGCGTCGGCGTAGGGACGGGCGGCAGGCTTGGCGTGGCCGTAAACAAGAGCGTCGCCACAGGGGGCGACGCGGTTAGCAGGGCGGCGACGGTATCGGGCGTGGGCGAGAGACCGCTGACCGCATCGCCAGTGGAGAGGCCCTCTGGCGCGGGCGGCTCGACGCCGGCCAGCATAAACGTGTAATCGAATAGCTCACCACGCGCGCCCAACGCTCCCTGCGGCTGGTTGTTGACTGTCAGGCGCAGTCCGGCAGCGTTGTTGGCGCGCACGCCAACGCTCTGCTGCCCGGTGAAGTTGAGGATTTCACCCTTGCGCGCCAGCCCCTCGTAACGCACAACACCATCCGTGGTGATGCTCACCCAGCTTGGCTGGACGATCTCGATGAGCACCGTGACGCTCGTGCCCGTGAGCGTGGGCGGGGCGAACGGCTCTTCGAGCGCGGGGGCCGGGGCAGCCCCCTCCGGCGTAGCTTCTCCCTCAGCGCCGGGGGAAAGCGCGCTCTCTGACGCGGACGTTGCGCCTGGCGACGGCGTGGGCTGCGTGGGCAGCGGCTCAGTATCTGCCGGGGCGGACTGGGTTTGCGACTCCACCAGGCCGCCAATCAGACGGGTAATGCCCAGCATACCTCCGGCGACGATGACCCCGGCGACTACAATAATCAGCGCGTTGCTGAGGAAGCTCCGCCGGGCGCGACGGGGGCGCGACCGGGGCGGCGCGGCGGGCGCAGGTGTGATGGTCCTGGTGAGCGAGCGCACCGCTGGCGCGATCGCGGTGCCTTCGTCGGGAGGGGCGGCTCGACGACCCGGCAGGCGCGGCCCCTTGCGCCGCCGGTGAGGGGCTTGCTCGCTCTCCAGCTCGCGCAGCAACAGCTCCAGGTCCAGCCCCAGGAAGCGCGCATAGTTGCGCAGGAAGCCCTGCGCCTGGACAGGCGTCATGCTGGCGTAGTCGCCCAGTTCCAACGCCTCCAGGTACTTGAGGCGAATACGAGTCCCCTGCTCGACATCGGCCAGGGACAGCTCTTTGGC
>JAGPFT010000529.1 GCA_018056405.1 Anaerolineae bacterium | reverse complement strand
CGCGGGTGGAGAAAGCATTGAAGTTTCTTAACGAAAGGGCCGATTAGTACCCAGGTACTATAGGCTCTAGCCGCCGGTTTGTGTTACAGTGAAAGCCCATCAATAGCCATATACAGGGGTATTATCCCACAAGAACCCCTATATATGGTGGTTTATCCCACAATCGCTGTGGGATAAGAGGGGCGGGCAGACACATACGCGCACTTAAGAGTATCTTGATAATAAGAGACCGTTTGAGAAGCCTTTCCGACTCCTATCTCCCCGGCTCCCTTTCTCCGCTCGCGGAGAAAGAGGGGGCAAACTCAAGTCCCTTCCTGCTGGCGGGGGATTGAGGGTGGGGTTGTCCTTCTTCTCAAATGGCCTCCTAAGCTGCTGTGAGTGGCTGTCTCTGGCGCAGGTGGACATGGCTGGCGCGCCGAGTCCAGGCTGCCAGCGGGCTTTGGGATAAACCTGCGCAGGCTGCCCTGCAATAAGAGTATGGAGGGGGAAAGCAGGCGCGTCTTGCGCAGAAAGGGCCGGCTATGAAGTGCCCATATTGCGAGGCGGAGAACAAGTCGCGCGTCATAGATACCACGCGCGACACGCAGGGGGGCATCCGCCGCCGTCGCGAGTGTAAGAAATGCGGGCGGCGCTTCAGCACCTATGAGCGGGTGTTGCGCTCGACTCCCCTGGTGATCAAGAGCAACGGCGACCGTGAGGCGTTCGACCGCGAGAAGCTGATTCGCGGCATTCAGCTTTCGTGCGCCAAGCGGCCCATCCAGGCCGCCGAGATCAAGGCGCTGGTGGATCGCATCGAGACGCATTTGCAGCAATTGGGGCGGGACGAAGTCTCCAGCCGGGTGGTGGGTGACATGGTGATCGAGGGTCTCAAGACGCTCGATCCCATCGCCTACATCCGTTACGCGATTGTCTACCTGGGACTGGACAGCCTGACCAGCGTGCGCGACATCATTGACGGGCTGCTGGGCGAACAGGGCAACACGGGGGCGGGTAAGGGGGCCACTGCCCCGGCAAGCGGCTCGCAGTCCCCCGGTGGCGCGGCGGAAGGCACAGGCGCGCACCCCTAAGCGGCGGCGTCCTGAGGGCAGGAAGCAAGAGAGAACCCAATAGCCTGAGGTCAGCCTTGCTGCGCAGCAAGGCTGGAGGAATCGCTTCGTCTGTGGTCAGAGAGCGGAGTGGTGCTGCGGCACCCGACATAGCCGGGCAAGGAGTGACAGATGGTGGGCCGAGCCGACCAGAAGAAGACGGTTGATATGCGCTCGAACGGGTTTCAGAAAACGCCGCTGCCGCCAGACCTGGCGCGTCCCATCGCGCTCACCGACAACGCGCGCACCGTGCTGCGCAAGCGTTATCTGCGGCGGGGCGAGGATGGGCAACCCGTTGAGACTGAGCAAGAGATGTTCTGGCGCGTGGCGTACAACATCGCCAAAGCCGAAGAAGAACATGGCGGAGACGTGGAGGGGATAGCCCGCCGTTTCTACGACCTGCTGACCACGCTACGCTTCTTCCCCAACAGCCCCACCTTCACCGGCGCGGGGACGCCGCTGGGCCAGCTTGCGGCCTGCTTCGTGCTGCCCATTGACGACGACATGGGGCGCACCGGATCGGGCATCTTCGAGACGCTGCGTCACGCCGCGCTGATCCAGCAGACGGGTGGCGGCAACGGCTTCTCGTTCAGCCGGCTGCGGCCCAAAGGGGCGTTGGTGCGCTCCTCAAGCGGCGAGGCGACCGGGCCGGTCGGCTTTCTGCGCGTCTACGACCAGGCGTTTGGGGAGATTGCCCAGGGCGGCTCGCGCAGAGGGGCCAACATGGCTGTGCTGCGCGTGGATCACCCCGACATCCGCGAGTTCATCACCTGCAAGACCGACGAGAACGCCATCACCAACTTCAACATCTCGGTGGGCATCACCGACGCTTTCATGCGCGCGGTGGAGGCTGACGACGACTTCGACCTGATCAACCCGCACGATGGCAAAGTCTGGCATACGGTGCGCGCCCGCGACCTGTTCGACCAGATCGTGCGCCAGGCGCACCACAACGGTGAGCCGGGCGTGCTCTTCCTGGACACGGCCAACCGCGAGAATCCCGTCCCGCACCTGTACGAGTTGGAGTCAACCAACCCGTGCGTGACGGGCGAGACGCTGGTCGCCACGCCGTCTGGCTGGCGACGCGCTGATGAGATTCAGGTTGGCGACGAGATTTGTACAGTTCTAGGCACAGGATTCGTTGAGGCGGTTGAAGTGCATGAGGCGATGCCGGTCTTTGCCGTCCAGTTCTCGGATGGGGGAGTGGTGCGCGCGACAGCGGCGCACCAGTTCTACGTGCTCGATCCGGCTACAGGCGAGTCTATTCCCCAGCGCCTGGATCGTCTGCAGGTAGGGGACAGGGTGCAAGTCTTCCAGCCCATCATGGCGGGCCATTCTGAAGCTCCTCCGCCGGATGCTCCCTCTGCCAGTGTCGCCAAGATCGAACTGGCGGGTATCGCCAGGGTCTACGACCTGTATGAGCCAGTAAGTGATACTTGGATCACCGAGGGTTATGTGTCCAGGGGATGCGGCGAGCAGTTTTTGGGTCCCTTTGAGAATTGTTGCTTAGGCAGTATTAACCTGGCCCAGCACCTCAGCGAAGACCGGCGCATGGACTGGGACAAGCTGGCCGAGACGGTGGCCCTGTCTACGCGCTTCCTCGACGACGTGGTTAGCGTCAACGTCTACGTGCCCGCTGTGCCCCAACTAGAAGAGGCGGCGCACCGCGTCCGACGCATCGGGCTGGGCATCATGGGCCTGGCCGACCTGATGTACGC
>JAGPFT010000528.1 GCA_018056405.1 Anaerolineae bacterium | reverse complement strand
GGCCCGGATCGCCCGCTATCCCTGGGAGCTGCTCCACGACGGCACGCGCTTCCCCGTGCAGTCGGGGGCGGTCGCCCTGACGCGCACGCTACCCTGCCCAGAACCGCCGCCCCCGCTCATTTCTGCTGCGCCGCTCGAAGTCTTGTACGTGGCCGCGCACCCGTCTGACTGGCCGCCGCTCGCCGCGCAGTACAACGACCTGGCGGGCGCGCTGGCCGGGCCGCTCGGCGCGGGGACGCTCGACCTGGCTTACCTGCTACCCGCCACCTGGGACGCGCTGATGGATTGGCTGCTGGCGGGCGCGCCACACGCGCTGCACTTCGAGGGCCACACCGCCCTGACGCGCACCGGACGGTTTGCCTTCGAGGGCGAGCGCGGCGACTCCGACCTGGTAGATGCGGAGATCGTCGGGGCGGCGCTGGCTGGTTCAGCGCTGCGCCTGGTCGCGCTGAGCGCCGCAACACAGACTCCCCCCGCCGGCGAAGGGCTGCCGGCGGGCGCAGCCCCCTGGCTGGTGCTGGCCGGAGTGCCGGCGGTCGTGGCGGTGCAAAGCGCGCTGCCGCCCGACGCCGCCCTGACTTTCTGGCGGACGTTCTACGCGGCGCTGCTGGCTGGTGCAGCAATCGGCGCGGCAGTGGACGCGGGACGGCGGTCGCTGCGCCGCACGATGTACTGGTATGTGCCCGCCCTGTTCGCCCGCGCCCCAGAGCCGCTGTCTGGGCCGGGCGGCGTGCTGAACCTGCGCGTGGACACTGCCGCGCCGCGCGCCGTGCCGGTGGGCTATCCGCTGCGCATCGTCGCATGGCTCCACGAAGCGAGCGCGCCCACGCCTTCGGTGGAAGCCCTGCGCCGCCTGGTTGGAAGGGCCGTCCCCCCTGCCGCTGATGACGAAGGATTTGTCGCGCCGCTCAACCGCCGCGCAGAGGCGACGGGACGGCTCAGCGCGGGAGCGGTTGAGGTGCGTCTGGCAGCGGAAGGCTGCACGGTTCACACCGGGCGGGCAGGCGTCACGTTGATGGCGGGCATCGCCGCGCCGCCGTTGTGGTTCGCACTGACCCCGCTGCGCGCGGGGCCGGTCGCGCTGACCCTGACCATCACCCAGACGGGCGCGCCGCCCGTCACCGTGACCCATCCCCTGGACGTGTTGCCCGGCGAGGGCGCGCCGTCCGAGGTGCTGCTGCTGGCGCACCATTGGCCGGACGCCGCGATCCCGCTTGACCGCGAGGCCCCCCCACTCGATGCGTCGCTGACAACAGAAGACGAGCTGGCCCTGCTGAGGGGCACAGTGAGCGAGGGCGTCGAGGGGGCACAAGCGGCCTCGCCGCCAACTACCCAGGAGCCTGCCGCGCCAGAAGAGGGCCTGGACGACGCGCTGGACCATGTGCTGGCCTGGCTGCGCAGCGGCGAGCCGACGGCTCCGCTCATGCCCTGGCTGGACGAGCAGCCCGCCCCTCAGGCCGCGTCTGCGAACTGGCTAGACGACCAACCGGTGAGCGAGTCGTCCGCGCCGCAGATGGAAGAGGAGCCGCCCCTCGCCGCGCCGATCCCACAGCCGGAAGCGCCCCGTCAGGGGCGGCGCATTGCCGGGCTGTCCCCGCGCGATTTCGCGCTGCTGATCCTCGTGCTCGTGGTGATCTGGGTGATCATCGCGGTCGTAGTCCTGACCGTAATCTAGCGCCTCCGCCGCGCCGATCAGCGGTACCCCGCCAGCCAGGGAATGATACGCGCCGGATGCAGAACCAGCGCCAGCGCGAGCAGGGCCGCCGCCGGATCGTCCGGCTGCGTGGGACGGAAGGGCAGCGGCACGATGCGCACGCCAGAATGCTCCCGCAACGCGGCGATCTCTTCCGCCGCCCAGCCGGGCGCGAGCAGGATCACGTCCGGGGCCAGGGCGCGGATCGCCCCCTCGTCCATCTGGCGGATGTCGTCGTAGCCCGCCTGGGCAGCGACATTCACCCCTCCGGCGGCGGCAATCAGGTCACCCACCAGCGTCCCCCGCCCGAAGGTATAGCGTTCCGGCGTCAGCACCAGGGCGCGGGCCGGCGAGGCATTGCCCAAGCTGGTTTGCAGGGCAGCCACACGCCCGTTCAGCCGTGCCAGCAGCGCCGCCGCACGCCCGTCGCGCCCGGTCGCGCGACCCAACGCAGTCACGCGCTCGCGGTAGGCGTCCAGGCTGGCGAGAGGCGTCGTGACGAAGACGGGCACGCCCGCCACCTCCGCCGAAGCGACCAGCGCCGGATAGGCGGCGGCGTAGAGGTCGGGGATGACCAGCAGCCCGATCTCGTCCCAGGGGGGCGCGTCCGGCGGCGGGACGGGGAGCGCGCGCAACGCCGCGTCCTCGACGACCTGGGCCAGCGCCGGATCGTCGCCCACGACGGCGACGAGCGCCGGGCGCGCGGGGATGGTCAGCGGGCGGCCCGCCGCGTCGGTGACGGTGCGCGGGAAGGGGTCAGCCTGGGCGCAGGCGGGCGGTACGCTCGCGGCGAGCAGGGCGAGGATCAGCGCGGCGGCAATCAGCGGGGCGAGGGGACGGCGCATGGTTGGACGTCCTGGTGACAGTGTTCGTTAGCCTCACCCCCGCTTGGCCCGCTGACGCGGGCCTCGCTGCCCCCTCAGCTACGACGTGGAGAGGGGGCAAGCCGAGCACAGCGAGGCTGGGGTGAGGCTTCTTGCAGATGTTCTGTTCAAGCAGCCAGCGCTACCCCTCGCCCTCCGGCAGGACGCGGCAGCACAGCACCAACTGCTTGGCCGCGCGCACGTCGTCCACGCGCTTGACCGGCGCGCTGTGCGGCGCTTCGTGCAGCA
>JAGPFT010000527.1 GCA_018056405.1 Anaerolineae bacterium | reverse complement strand
CCGCATGGCGCGCCTTGGCAATGGCCGCCGCGACTTCGGGCCGCGCCTGGTCAATCATGGCGACCAATCCTACAAGTGTAAGATGGTCTTCCAGGGTATCCGGCGTGAGAGGATCGGGGAGTGCGCTTAAGGTGCGCTGCGCTACTGCCAGCACACGCAGCGCGTCGTTGGCAAAATCGTGGTTCGCCCGCAGAATTGCCTCCCGGCTGGCCGCATCGAGGGGGCGCGTTTCACCGTCGCAGACCATGAACTCGCAACGATCCAGCACAATCTCTGGTGCCCCTTTGACGAAGGCGAGGTAGCCGGAGCTGTTGGGCGTGCTGTGCACGGTGCTCATCCGCTTACGCGCCGCGTCGAAGGGAATCTCGTTGACGCGCGGATACTTGCGCTCCATCTCGTCGCGCCACAGATGCGCTTTCGCCGCGACAGTGACCAACGCGCCTTCGGTCGGATCGCCCACCATACGGTAGCGGCGCTCGTCCCCGTTGCTCCCACCAAGCCCTTCGCCGTCGTCCAGCACTTCCAGCCGGGCATCGCTGGCCAGCAGCCCGCCCATGAGCAGCCGGCGGGCATCTGGCATCGCCAGCGGATCGAGCGGCGCACCGTTACGAAAAAACTCTCCTTCAGGGACATACCCGCTGCCGCTCACCTCGATGATCTGACCGCTCACGTAGAGCTTGACTACCGTCATCTGATTCTGGGTGAGCGTGCCCGTCTTGTCCGAGCAAATCGCCGATGCACTGCCCAGCGTTTCTACTGCCGGCAGGCGGCGGATAAGGGCGTTGCGCCGGATCATCTCGCGCATCCCAATCGCCAGGTTGATCGTCACGATGGCTGGCAGCCCTTCTGGCACCGCAGCGATGGCCAGGGCCACTGCCGTCAACAGGGAGTCCTCCAGGGCACTGCTCAGCGTGAACTCGTCTGACGTGACCTCGCGGGCGAAGATCACCACGCCAACCAGCAAGCAGATCACCAGCGCCGCGATGCTCAGGGTGCGCCCAAGCTGGTCGAGCCGCTGCTGGAGCGGTGTGGTCTCGTTTTCAGTGGCCTGGATCATGTCGGCAATCTTGCCGATTTCCGTCGCCATGCCTGTGGCGACGACAACCGCCTTGCCCCGGCCATAGGTCACAGTGGTGGCCATGTAGCCTCTGTTCACATGGTCCCCGATGATCGCGTCTGCGGGCAGCTCAACATCGGCTCGCTTGTCCACCGGCACCGACTCGCCAGTCAGCGAGGATTCGTCAACTTTCAGGTTCACTGCCTCGATCAGCCGGACATCTGCCGGGATATAGTTGCCAGCCTCTAGCACGACAATATCACCGGGAACGACCTGGCTGGAGGGAATCGTCTGCTGGAAGCCGCCCCGGATGACGGTGGCTTCGGGCGAGGCCAGCCTGCGCAGCGCCGCCAGCGATTCTTCCGCTTTGCCTTCCTGGATGACTCCTAAGGTGGCGTTCAACACGACAATGGCCAGGATGACCACTGCCTCGATCCAGTCACCGAGCGCCGCCGACAGCAGCGCGGCGAAGATCAGGACGTAAATGACGAAGCTCTGGAACTGGGCAAGCAAGCGGTGCCAGAAGGTTGGGCGCGGCTGTTCGCGCAGCGCATTGGGGCCTATTCGCGCAAGGCGGTCGCTCGCCTCCTGGGGCGTCAATCCTTTGGTTCGGTCGGTCTGGAGCAGTTGCAGCGCCTCGGTCACAGAGATCGCATGCCAGGGGTGGTCAAGTTGTGAAGTTGCCATACGTGGGTCTGATCCTCTGTCAGCGGTTGCGCCAGAATTCCCGGATAATTGTGAAACCGATAACGATGCTATAGTAGCACAATCTGCGCCGGCGTGCAGCACTTGGGGTGCGATTGCACTCTTCGCCTGACAACCTTGCCAGGAGTCTTCTCTTGCCCTATAATGGTTGCCGTGAATCGGACATCGTCCGCCCACTCTGCTCTGCGAATGACCACAGGGACAGCGTTGCTTCGACACCAGACTGCCACCGAACATTACTGGACTGAGCACTTCGAGGTCACAGACGAAGACATTGAGTTCCTCTTCAATGTGTTCCTTGAAGGCGAGAAACCCCTCTCCAGCGAAGAGCTAGCCAGCCGGCTGGTCACCTTCCGCGTCGAACGAGAAGCGCAACTGCTACGCCGCCAGATTCAGCGCGGCGAGATCTTCCAGCCCCGCCAGACCTACCAGGTGGGCCAGACGCTCGTCTTCCCCGCCATGAACTATGCCATCGGGCAGGTGACTGGCACACGTCCGGGCAATAACCCCGAACACGGCCCCTTCACGGTTATCCAGGTTCGTTTCGAAAACGGCGAGTCGCGTGAGTTCGCCAGCGCCCTGCAGACGCCGCACAGCCTTAACATTGATTTCAGTGCGGATACGCAGGCTCCTCCTGCCCCCGACGCTGACGTGAAAGCCATCCTTCGCAGCTACGGCGATGACATCATTTACCTGGTCGAAGAGCGGCTGCGCAAGGAGCCAGATGCAGTCTACTTCGCCGGGCGCTGGTTCCTCAAGTCGCTGCTGGCCGACGTGACCATCGCTCATCTGCATCTGGCCGAAGCTGTGCTGGATATGCACGGCGGTGGCCCGCTTGAAACTGAGCAGATCATCAAAGAGATCGGCCTGCCCGCCGAGGTCAATCGCCGCCTGCAGGCATTCTCGCTGGACTACGCCATGTTCCACGATGAGCGCTTCGATGAGGTAGGGCCAGCGGGGCGCGTGCTGTGGTGCCTGCGCGGTATGGAACCCCCTGAAGTGCTCAGCGTGCCGGAGCGACTGTGCTACAAGCCCATTGAGTACGAC
>JAGPFT010000526.1 GCA_018056405.1 Anaerolineae bacterium | reverse complement strand
GAGTGGGCGTCGCGGTATCCGTCGCAGTGCTCGTCGCTGTAGCGGCTATGGTTGGCGTGGCAGACGGCGAGGGCGTGTCGGACGGCAGCGGAGTCGCCGTCACCAGGGCGGGCACAGTCGGCGTCTCGGTCGGCGTCGGGGCGGCGGCGAGCGCAGTCCCCGTCAGGTCGGCGGCGGAGGGGGTGCCCGCCCCGCCGTCCCCGCCCCTGCCCAGCATCAGGAAGCCGATCACCGCCAGCGCCGCAATCAGACCCAGGGCCAGCGCCCATACCACCGGACTCTTGTGGATGGGCTGGCCCGCGCCCGTCGGCACGGCGGGCAGCGACGGCTCCGAGGGCGGTGGCACGCCGGGCGGGGTGCCGCGTGGCGCACCACCCGATGGCGGCGTGGGCGGTCGCGGCGAGGAGGGCGTCTTGGGCGGCCCTTCCAGGCGGGCGCTCTCCGGCAACTTGACCGTGAAGAAACCGGTCGGCTCGCCCTCGTGCCCGGCGATGGCGCTCGCATACGCCTGGGCGAAGGCCGTCACGGTGGGGAAGCGGTCGCCCGGCGCTTTGGCCAGCGCCCGCTCCAACACCGCGCTGGCCGACTCCGGCAGCCCCGGACGGCGCAGGTGCACCGGCGTGGGCATCTCGTTGAGGTGCTTGTGCATCAGACCGAAGGGCGTGCTGGCCTCGTAGGGTGCGCGACCGGTCAGCAGGCCGTAGACCGTCGCCGCCAGCGCGTACTGGTCGGCGGCGGGCGTCAGCTTCTCAGAGCGCCACTGCTCCGGCGGCATGTAAATCGGCGTGCCCATCGCCACGCCGGTGCCGGTCAGCGAGCTGGTCGCCTCCATCAGCTTGGCGATGCCGAAGTCCACCAGGTAGGCGTTGCCCTGCTGGTCGAACATGATATTGGAGGGCTTGATGTCGCGGTGAATGACGCCCTGGCTGTGTGCGTAGTCGAGGGCGCTGGCGACCTGGCGCAACAATTCCCCGACTTCGCCGGGAGCAGGCAGCGAGCGCTCGCGCTCCCGGCAAAAGCGCACCCGCTCGGCCAGCGTGCCGCCGGCCAGCAGGCGCATGACCACATAGCTGATGTCGCGCTGAATGCCGTAGTCGTAGACGGGCACAATGTGGGCGTGTTCCAGCGCGGCGGCAGTCTTCGCTTCGCGGTAGAAGCGCTCGACGTAGCCCGTCTCGCTGGCGAACGCGGCAGAGAGCACCTTGATCGCCACTTCGCGCTCCAGGTTCGCCTGGAAGCCGCGATAGACGGCACCCATGCCGCCCACGCCGATCAACTGGCGCAGCTCGTACTGCCCGAAAATCTGCCCGGTGAGGTCTTGCAGCGTCATGCGGCCCCCCTGTGAGACGCGCCGGCTCAGGTTATGCGCAGTATACGGGCTTTGAGGCGGCAGGCCAAGTGGCGAGCGACACGCCATTATCTGTCATCCAGCCGGAGCCGGCACAGGCGTGGAGCGTCCGACGTTTTTCACGCGAAATTCACAAGCGGCCCGCCGGGAGCGCCGCCCTACAACTCGCGCGTGTCAATGTAGATCGGGGCGTCCTGCCAGTCGGGAATCCAGTCCGGGTTCAGGCGCTTGAAGACCATCCAATAGTCCATCTGCGCCACCGCTTCAGCGAACAGGAAAGCGGGCACGCGATCCGTCCGGTCGAGCAGCAGCGAGAGCTTGCTCACCTGCGCGGCAACCGCCTGGTCGCGCAGCGTGTCGAAGATGGCCCGCAGCAGGGCTGGATGCCCCGCCCCCACTTCGTCGAACAGGCGCAGGCTGGCCTGCCGCCGCGCACGCATGGCTTCCGGCGAAGGGAAGGGCTGGTCGGCGGGCCACTGCTGGAAGACATAGCTCTGGTCAAAGACGCTCAGCCCGGCGCACTGCCCATCGCCCAGGTCAATGCTCCACCGCTCGAAGTCGTACTCCCCCAGCCGCGCCGCGACATCCGACACGTACAGATCGCGCGCGGCGTGAGTGGCGTGCACGCGCTCCTGATCGGCCCTGGGGTCGGCCACATGGCGCGGCATCCAGTCCGGCAGAATCACCGCCGGGACGGGCTGGAAGGTCAGCAGGATCAACTGGCGCAGTCGCTGGTAGCCGCATTTGGCGAACAGGTGCAGCGAGGCCACGTTCGAGGCGACGATATGCCCGTAGACCCCATCAGCGCCCCGCTCCCACAGGAACTCGTCCAGCGCGGCGACCAGCGCCGAGGCCACGCCCTGTCGCCGCCACGCAGGGTGCGTCCGCGCGTCAAAGACGTACCCCAGGCGCACCGGCTCCCCGCCGACGTGCGTCTGTTTGAGGCCAGCCGCCACGCAGCCGATCAACTCGTCGCCTTCCTCGGCGACCAGGAGGTAGTGCTCGGCGAACAGGGCCGCGCGATCAATAAACCGCCGGCGGTAGTGGACGAACGGCTCCGGCAGCCCGCGCGGGCTGAGGCGTTCCAGGACCATCAGCGCCGGGTCATCGTCTGGCCGGTAGTCGCGAATATGCATGGCGGTCTGCCGCCGATCAGCAGTGGACAAGAGAACCCGCACCAGCAAGAGAGTCGTCCTATCTTAATCCAATTTCGATCATCGGGGCAATGCGCGTCGGGAACGCATCCCCTGGGCCGCGAGAGGTGTCGCCGGGGTGCGCTGCGCTTCACCTCACCCCCGCTCGGCGCTAGCGCGCCTCGCCTCCCCCTCTCCGTCAACGGAGAGGGGGATGGAGGGGGAGAGGCCTGTGGCTGGCATGGCGAACTCTCCTCGGAGGCCCCTCCCCCTGCCCCCTCCCCAGCCGAGCTAGGGAGGGGGAAAACGTCTCATCCGGCGGTCAAAGT
>JAGPFT010000525.1 GCA_018056405.1 Anaerolineae bacterium | reverse complement strand
GTGTACGCGGCAGCGATATCACGGAACTGGATATCCGCCCCCTGGTTGTGGTTGGCATCCGGGTGGAAGCGGCGTGCCATCACCCGATAGGCTTCGCGGATGTCATCAGCGGTCGCTTCGGGGGAAATTCCTAGAATCGCGTAGAGATTTCGCGATGTGTCATTCACGGCTCACGCTCTTGCTGCCGGTTGCTAACCGGGCATCTGTACCAGGATGACACTGATGTTGTCCGGGCCGCCCCGATCGTTGGCAAGCTGTACCAATTCAGCACAAGCACGTTGCGGGTCGCTATGCTTCTCGATCACTTCAGCGATTGTCTCCTCAGCGACCATATTCCACAGCCCATCACTGCACAGCAGAAGGCGCGAATGGGGGGGCAGCCGGCGCGTGATGGCATCCACGTCGAGCGTCTCGCTCTGCCCGATAGCCCGGTAGAGCACGTTGCGCTGGGGGTGCTCTGCAGCTTCTTCGGGCGTCAGTTGATCTAACTCAATAAGCCGCTGGACGAGCGAATGATCGCGCGTGATCTGCTCCAACGACCCTTCACTGAAGAGATAGGCGCGGCTGTCGCCCACATGGGCGATATGGGCCAGGTCGCCCAGAATGACCGTGACAGTGGCCGTCGTTCCACCTTCAGGAATCTGCTCGTTGACCGCATCATTGGCCTCGTGCACCGCCGCGCGCAGCACCTCGGCGATGGAAGCCCGCTCTGGGTCGTTCAGTCGCTGCTCAAGCAGCGCCAGCACCACCTCACGCAGCACGTAACCCGCCACCGTGCGCGTCGTGATCGCCGACGCCCGTTCGCCTTCCTGGTGACCGCCCATGCCATCGGCAACCATAAACACTCCCACATCGGGCAGCTCATCGCTGCTCGCCCCACTCAGAAGCAGGCTGAATAGGGCATCCTGGTTATTGCCGCGCACCATGCCGGGATCGCTGAGTTGCCCGAAACAAATGCGCTGGCCCGGCTGGAGGATCACCGTCTCCAAAGGAGGTAACGGGCGCGTCGCTACAATGCCCCGGCCTCTCTCCCCAATCTCAGCGGTATCTTCCTCATCAGTGGCAAGCATTGCAGCAGGGCTGCCGGCGAACAGGGAAGACGGACGTTCGACGACCGGCTCAGGCGGCGCGCTCACTGCAGCGTCGTCACCGTGCGCGATGATTACCTCATCACCAACGGACGCGCCAGTGCGCCCGGCAAGACCAAGAATACGCCGCAGCAGATTCATAGCTTCTCCCCGGCACCTCATGCCTTCAGCGCGTAAATCTTGTGATCCATCGAGCCGATATACACCACCCCATCGCAGATAACTGGCGATCCGGGGATCGGCCCGCCCGTCTTGAAGCTCCAGCGCAGGCGGCCATTCTTCGCCTCGACGCTGTACACGTTGCCATCCACGCCGCCGAAATACACCGCACCTTCCGCGTAAGCAGGCGACGAGGTAATCTGCCCCTGGCTTTCGAAGCGCCAACGCTCTTTGCCACTCGCCGCTTCAATGGCATACAGCGAACCATCCACAGACCCGACATAAATCTTGCCGTCGCCAAAAGCAGGCGACGATATCACCGGCTTGCCCGTGCGGAACTCCCATACTTTCCAGCCGCGCTCCAAATCGAGCGCGTAGACTTGCCAATCCATCGAGCCAAAGAAGACCAGCCCCTCGTGCTCCAGCGGAGACGAAGACACCGCCCGCTTGGCCCGGAAACGCCAGACCATGCGCCCTGACAGGTCCGTGCTCACCACCTCGCCCGACTCCAGGCCCACAACGATCAGCTCGCCCGTCACCAGCGGACGCGAGCGCACCGCGCCCCCAGCAGCGAACTTCCATTGGACGCGCCCGGTAGCCAGGCGAACCGCGTAAAGATTCCCATCATCGCTGCCAAAGAACACATGGCCGTGCGCAATGCTCGGCGAAGACAGCACCGGCCCCTGGGTGCGCACCGTCCACTGCAACTGACCGATTCGCGTATCCACGGCGTACAGCAGATTGTCCACCGAGCCGAAGATTACCAGATTCTCAGTGTCAGCAACGGCGGGAATAGAAACAACACGCTGCTCGGACGGATACTTCCAGCGAAAAGAGCCATCGTTGGTATTGAGGGCATACAGGTTGTTATCGTGAGCGCCCACATAGAGCACGCCCTGATGCACGGCTGGCGACGAGCGCACCTCGTCCTCACACTCAAAAACCCACAGCGGCTTGACGCCCCCGCCAGACCACTCTTCGCTCTCTTCGACCAGATCGGGCACAGGTACGCTGAGGGTGAGGGAGGCAGGTCGTTCAAGCTGTTCCAGCGCCTCTTTCATGACGGCAGCGTTAGGAAAGCGATCTGCCGGCTTGAACTCCAGCGCCTTCATGATGATCGCTTCAAACTCCGGCTGCACGTTGGGATTCACGTCACGGATCGGGCGTTCGTGGAAGGTGAACGGCGGCTCAAGGCGCGGGTCGCGGCGCGTCAGCAGGTGATGTATCGTCGCGCCGATGCCGTACACATCGCTAGCCGGGTTGGCTTCGCCGCGATACTGCTCCGGGGCCGAATAGCCTTCGGTCCCGATCATCGTCCCTTTCTGCCCTTCCTGGAAAATCTTGGCAATGCCGAAGTCCACCAGGCGAATCTGCCCGTGCTGATCCACCATGATGTTGGACGGCTTCACGTCGCGGAAGATGATTGGCTCAGGTTCCTGCATATGCAGGTAGCCCAGCACATCACAGAGGTCTACCGTCCAACGAAAGACCGTCTCAACCGGCAAGAAGTCGGTCATCGAGTTGAGGATCATCTCCACATCGCGCCCGTTGATGTACTCCATCACCAGG
>JAGPFT010000524.1 GCA_018056405.1 Anaerolineae bacterium | reverse complement strand
CCCAAAAGGAGGGCGTGCTGCACCTGGACTGTATCACGGTGACCGGGCAGACGCTGGGCGAGAACATCGCCGACGCAGCCATCGCTGATCATGAGGTGATTCGCCCCCTGGACAATCCGCACAGTCCTACCGGCGGGCTGGCCGTGCTCTTCGGCAGCCTGGCCCCCGACGGCGCGGTGATCAAGACCGGCGCGGTGCCAGCGCACATGCGCCACCATCGCGGCCCGGCGCGCGTCTTCGAGAGCGAAGAAGCGGCCTCGGCGGGCATTCTCAACGGGCTGGTCCAGCCGGGCGATGTGCTGGTCATCCGCTACGAGGGGCCGCGCGGCGGGCCGGGGATGCAGGAGATGCTGGGGCCGACGGCGCAGTTGCAGGGCATGGGCCTGGGCGACAGCGTGGCCCTGGTCACCGACGGGCGCTTCTCCGGCGGCAGCCGGGGCGTGTCCATCGGCCATGTCAGCCCGGAGGCGGCGGCGGGCGGCCCGCTGGCTGCCGTGCAGCCGGGCGACCTGATCGCCATTGACCTCGACCGGCGGACGCTCGACCTGCTGGTAGCCCCGGCGGAGGTGCAGCGCCGCCTGGCCGCGCTGCCGGCCTACCAGCCGGACATCCCCAGCCGTTGGCTGCGGCGCTATGCGCAGCTGGTCAGCAGCGCCAGCACGGGGGCGGTTTTTCTGGATTGAGGAGCCTCACCCCCGCTCGGCCCACTGACACGGGCCTCGCTCCCCCCTCTCCACGACGTGGAGAGGGGGACAGGCCGAGCGGAGCGATGCCAGGGGGTGAGGCTCGTAGGGGCGGGTTTTGAAACCTGCCCCTACGGGACGAGGCAAAGCTGCGCCCCTGCCAACGACGAGGGTGAGATACCAGCACGGCACAAGCCCAACGAGGAGGAAGACACTGTGAAACTGACCGGCGCTGAGATTATCCTGGAATGCTTGCTCCGCGAGGGCGTGGACATCATGTTCGGCTATCCTGGCGGCGCGACTCTGCCCACCTACGACGCCATGACCAAATATCCCCAACTACGCCATGTGCTGGTGCGCCACGAACAGGGCGCGGCGCACATGGCCGATGGCTACGCGCGGGCGACGGGTAAGGTCGGCGTGGCTTTCGCTACCTCTGGCCCCGGCGCGACCAACCTGGTCACCGGCATTGCCACCGCCATGATGGACTCCTCGCCCATTGTCTGCATCACCGGGCAGGTGCCCAGCGCGATCATCGGCTCCGACGCCTTTCAGGAGACGGACATCACCGGCATCACCCTGCCCATCACCAAGCACAACTACCTGGTCTACGATGTGCGCGACCTGGCCTATACCCTCCGCGAGGCGTTCCACATCGCCCGGACAGGGCGGCCCGGCCCCGTGTTGGTGGACATCCCCAAAGACGTGCAGAACGCCGTCACCGAGTTCGTCTACCCCGAAGAACCCATCGAGCTACCCGGCTACCAGCCACCGCAGCGCGCGACCGACGAGGACATCGCCGCTGCCCTGGCCTTGATCGAGAAGGCCGAGCGCCCGCTGATCCTGGCCGGGCACGGTGTGGTCATGTCCGGCGCAGGGCAAGAGGTGCTGCAATTCGCCGAGACGACGCAGACGCCCTTCGCCCTGACTCTGCTCGGCAAGGGCGGCCTGCCGGAGATGCACCCGCTCTCGCTGGGCATGATGGGCATGCACGGCACCGGCTATGCCAACCTCGCCATTCAGAACGCCGATCTGTTGCTGGCTTTCGGGATGCGCTTCGACGACCGTGTGACCGGCAACCTGAAGACCTACGCGCCCAATGCCAAAAAGATTCACATTGACATTGACGTGTCGGAGATTCACAAGAACGTGCGTGTGGATGTGCCCATCGTTGGCGATCTGAAGACCGTCCTCGGCCAGTTGATGCCCCATGTCAAGCCCATCGAGCACAAAGCGTGGCTGGGCCAGATTCACGACTGGATGGAAGACGCCGACGAGCGCGACATTGTTAACCGCGACGTGGGCGAGCGCCTCTTCGCCGCGCATGTCATCCACGATATGTGGCAGGCGACGGGCGGTAACTCGGTGGTGGTGACCGATGTCGGCCAGCACCAGATGTGGGAGGCGCAGTACTACCCGCACCAGCGCCCGAACACGCTGCTCACCTCCGGCGGGCTGGGCACGATGGGCTTCGGCCTGCCGGCGGCCATCGGCGCGGCGCTGGGGCTGGGGCAGCCTAACGTGTGGGCCATCGTCGGCGACGGCGGCTTTCAGATGACGCTGCAAGAGCTGGGCACGGCCATGCAAGAGCGCGTGCCGGTCAACATCGCCATCATGAACAACGGCTTCCTGGGCATGGTGCGCCAGTGGCAGGAGTTCTTCTATGAGGAGCGTTACAACGCCACGCCCATGCTCAACCCGGATTTCGTCAAGCTGGCCGAAGCCTATGGCATCCCGGCCCGCCGCGTCACCCGCCGCGAAGACGTGATCCCGGCCATCGGATGGGCCAACAGCATTACCGACGGCCCCACACTGATTGACTTCGTGGTCGAAAAGCACGATCTGGTCTACCCGATGGTCCCGACGGGCGCTGCCCTGCACGCCATGATCCGCCGCCCGCTGCCCTCTGACAATTCGATCTAGCGCGCTGCGCTGGGAGAGGAGTGAAGACACCGATGAAACGGACACTCGTGGCACTGGTGGAGAACAAGCCCGGCGTGCTGAATCGGGTGGTGAGCCTGTTCCGGCGGCGCAACTTCAACATTGACAGCCTGACGGTGGGCCGCACCGAGAACTCAGCCATCTCGCGCATGACCATCGTCGTGGAGGCCGACGCCGAAAAGATTCGCACCCAGCTTTAC
>JAGPFT010000523.1 GCA_018056405.1 Anaerolineae bacterium | reverse complement strand
GCCGCAGCAAGGCTTCGAGATCAGATCGCGCCGCTGGTAGAGAATCATTCCCGTCCCGTAATAGTCAGTGGGGAAGAAGCGCACCTGGGCGTAGAGCCGCTTGAAGGCCGGATCACGGGCCAGACCCTTGCGCACGAAGCTCTCCATCAGCACAATGTAATCCGGCTGGTAGTCCATAATGATCGCCGGAGGCACAGCGTAGTTCGCTCCCTCGGCCAGCAGACTCGCGTCCAGCGGGTAATAGGCGGACATCTCCGGCGTGACCAGGCCAACTGTGTCCAGGATATGCGCGCGGCTGTAGTAGCCCACCGCACCAATGTCGCCCGCCGCGACGACCGTCTCCTCAGTGACGCCGAAATCGCTGCGCAGGATCTCGGCCATACGGCGGTAATTCAGCTCGATTTTGTGCCAGGCCATCTCCGGCGCGGGCCGGTCGCGCCCGTGATCGGGGTGCAGCACCCAGGCGTTGAGCGACAGCGCGACAAACAGCGCCCCCAGCGCGCCAGTCGCGGCCAACCCCAGGCGCGGACGCCGCGCTGCTTCGGCCCCTGCGCCAGCCAGCGCCCACACCCCCAGCACAATGGCGACAAAGTAGGGTGGCAGCAAGGGGGCCAGATACCAGCGGAAGAGGAGCGGGTTCATAGCACTGAAGACGGCGACATACAGCCAGGGGTAGAGCAGGAAGGGCAGCGCGCGCGGCTGGTGCTTGACGACGTACAATGTGCCAGCGGCGGCCAGCGCCGGGTAGAACACAATCCCAATGGCGATACCCGGCACGCCGAGCGTCTCGTACTCGAAGAACGGCGTCGCTATCTGCTGGAAGAGACGGACGAGCGCCTGCAAGTCGTCCACGATGTAGGCGACGCGCTTGGCGCTCAGCGAGCGCGAGAGCAGCGTGCCAAAATAGGCCGCGCTGAACAGGTACCAGGGAGCCAGCGCCGCCACAAAGACCGCCCAACTCCGCCAGGGCACGCGCGCCCATCCGCGCCCGGCCCGCCACGCCAGGAGCAGTTGGTGAGCGAAGAGCGGCCCGGCCCACAGGAGCGCGTCCACGCGCGTCAGCACGCCCAACGCGGCGAAGAGAGCCATCCAGCGGTCGCGGCCCACGACGTAGGCATACACCGCCGCCACCATCCACAGAATCGCCACGCTGGTTTCCATGCCGCCGACAGCAAAGGTGACGCTGACCGGGTTGATCGCCCACAGCACGCCAGCGATCACGCCCGGCACCGTATGGCCGGTCAGCCGCCGCACCAGTAGCGCCAGCAGCACGGCGCTCAGCGCATCGGCGGCGGCGCTGACGATCAGCGCGAACCAGGGATAATCGTCGCTGCCAGTGATCCAGCCAGCGCCAGCCATCAGCAGCGTGAACAAGGGGGTAGTGGTGCCCAGCGTGCGCGTCCCAGGGTTGTAGACGAACCCGTGCCCTTCGACGATATTGCGGCTGTAGCGAAAAGTGATGAAGGCGTCGTCCACCGTGCGCGGGCCAGGCAGAAAGCGCGCGCCCACTGTCAGCAAGGCGATCAGAATCAGCGCGGCAGAGAAGGTTCGCGCGGACACGAGTGAGCGCGAGGAGAGCTGCCCGGCGGACAGAGCGGACTCAGTGGACACAGACCGGCCTTCCTGGTGCAAGACAGGGCACGCAGCTTGGGGCGCAGCAGAACAGCGCCCCCATAGGGCGTATTGATGCAGATGAACGAATGAGCGCGGATACCGCGCACGGCACGCAGGGACGCTGCCCTGCTGCGCCCTGGTTGACCTCACCCCCGGCCTCGCTGCGCTCGGCTTGCCCCCTCTCCAACGTGGAGAGGGGGCAGCGAGGCCCGCGTCAGCGGGCCGAGCGGGGGTGAGGTCGTAGGGGCGTATGGCCATACGCCCCTACGGGCCTGACCTTGCTCCGTGTCAGACGAGTGGCTGACACCCTTTGCGCGCACCCTCCAGCCCAGGGCCGCGCCAATCGCTCAGTAGCCCGCCCTGTCGCCCGGCTGCGCAGCGCTGCCCTGCGCTTCGGCGATGATGCGCGCGCCGGCGCTCGTCCCGATGCGCGTCGCGCCCGCCTCGACCAGGGCCAGGGCGTCGGCATAGGAGCGCACACCCCCTGACGCCTTGACGCCCATCTCCGGCCCGACGGTACGGCGCATCAGAGCAATATCGTGCACGGTCGCCCCGCCCGGCCCGAACCCCGTCGAGGTCTTCACGAAGTCGGCTCCGGCTTCCTGAGCGATGCGGCAGGCGGCGATCTTTTCGTCGTCGGTGAGCAAGCCCGTCTCCAGGATCACTTTGCAGATGCCGCCATGCGCGCGCACCGCAGCAACGACAGCGGCGATGTCGCGGCGCACCAGGTTGAAATCGCCGGACTTCAGCGCGCCGATGTTCAGCACCATGTCAATATCATGCGCGCCGTTGATCAGCGCCCGCTCCGCCTCGAAAGCCTTGACTTCAGGCATCGTCGCACCCAGTGGGAAGCCAGCTACCGTGCAAACCACAACGCCCTCAGCGTCGGCCAGCAATTGCGCCGCCAGGGCCACCCAGAATGGGTTCACCGCCGCCGAGGCGAAGCGATGCGCCCGTGCTTCCTCGCACAGAGCGACGATCTGATCGTGCGTGACTTCCGGCTTGAGCAGCGTGGAATCGATCATGCGCGCAAGCTCGGCGGCACTGAGTGAGTGAGACACCGCGAAGCTCCTTCTTTTGACAGGCAGCCATCGGTAGCTCCACAGAATAGCGTGATGTGGTAACGGAAAGGGTTCATGAGGCACACTCAACTTGCCACAGGAGAGTGAGCCGATGAACCCACAAGAGACATTTTGCCCGAATCTGGGGTGCAGCG
>JAGPFT010000522.1 GCA_018056405.1 Anaerolineae bacterium | reverse complement strand
GCGGCACCTGCTCAACCTGGTCAATGACATCCTCGACCTGGCCAAGATCGAGGCCGGGCAGATGGACCTGGCCCTGGAGCGCGTCCGGCTGCACGATCTGGTCGAAGAAGTGGCTGCCACGTCGCACATGCTGCTCAAAGGCAAGCCGGTAGAGCTGATCGTGGACGTGCCGGAAGACCTGCCCGACGTGCAGGCCGACCTGCTGCGCCTGCGCCAGATTGTCAGCAACCTGCTGGCGAATGCTGCCAAGTTCACCGACGAGGGGACGATCACCCTGCGCGCCGACATCTACGAGCGCGACCCGCGTTGGCTGCTCGTCTCCTGCTCGGATACCGGTATCGGCATCGCGCCGGAGAAACTCCAGGTGATCTTCGACCGCTTCCGCCAGGTAGACCAATCGTACTCGCGGCGCGCGGGGGGCACAGGGCTGGGCCTATCCATCACGCGCCAGCTTGTCCAGATGCACGGCGGTGTGCTGTGGGTAGAGTCCGCGCCGGGGGCCGGATCAACCTTCTACTTCACGATACCCATCGCCGCACCAGAAGAGGACTGAGAGGAGGCGTATGCCTTCGCTGCTGAACGCAGTGGTATGCCTGGACTGTGGCCGGCACATGGCAGCGGACCCGCTACCTGCCGTGTGCGACCAGTGCGGATCGGCCTGGCTCGATGCGCAGTACGACTACGCGGGCGCAGCGGCGGCGTGGCATGGCGGCCTGAACGCCCGCCCCACCTCGCTGTGGCGCTATGGCGAGCTACTGCCCATCGCGCCGCGCGGGGCAATCTCGATGAGCGAGGGATGGACGCCGCTGATTCCGGCTGCCGGGCTGGGCCGCGAGTTAGATCACGCCGGCCTGTTCGTCAAGGATGAGCGGCGGCTGCCCACCGCCAGCTTCAAAGACCGGCAGGCGGCGCTGACCATCACGCACCTGGCCCAGCAGGGCATTGATGAGTGCGTGATCGCCTCAACGGGCAACAAGGCAGCGGCCTACGCCGCGTTCTGCGCGCGGGCGGGCATCCGCCTGTGGGTCTTCCTGACCAGCAGCGTGCCCGCCGAGAAGCTGCGCGAGCTGGCCCTCTACGGCGCAGAAGTGGTCAAGATCGCTGGTTCCTACGATCAGGCCAAGCAGATCGCCCAGGACTTTGCCGCCCGGCGCGATCTGTATTACGACCCCGGCGCGAACTCCCTGCTGGGCCGCGAGTCGTTTAAGACCATCGCCTACGAGATCGCCGAGCAGCTTGCGCGCATGGTGCCCGCCAACACCCTCTGGCACGCGCCCGATTGGTACGTCCAGGCGGTCAGCGGCGGGATCGGGCCGCTCGGCGTGTGGAAGGGCTTCAGCGAGCTATGGCAGATGGGGCTGATTGACCGGCTGCCGCGCCTGGCGCTGGTGCAGTCGGCGGGCTGCGCGCCGATGGCCGCGGCGTGGGAGGCCGGGCACGAAGTAGCCGAGCCGGTCAGCCCGCAGACGCGCATCTCCGTGCTGGCTACGGGCGACCCTGGCCGTGCCTACCCGTTGCTGCGCCAGGCGTGCCTGGCGACCGATGGAACGATGATCGCCGTCGCCGATGGGGAGGCGTTCCGCGCCATGCGCCGCCTGGCCCGCGTCGAAGGGATCAGCATGGAGCCGGCGGCGGCAGTGGCCTTCGCCGGGCTGGAACACCTGATCGCCAGCGGCGTGATCGCCCCCACCGAAACGGTGATCGTCAACTGCTCCGGCCACACCTTCCCGGCGGAGAAGCATATCCTCGAAGACCAGTACGTACTCGACCTGGAATTTGCCGAGATGGAGCCAGGGCCGGGCCGCGTGCAGGTAGCTGAAGGGCTGGGCGCGGCCTTCGAGCGCCTCGACGAGCAGGTGACAACCGTCGTCGTTATTGACGACAACCCGCAGGACAGCCGCCTGATCCGCCGCCTGTTGCAGGCGTACAAGAGCTACCGCGTGTTTGAGGTCAACGACCCGCGCGACGGCCTGGACATCGTTCGCCAGCGGCGGCCCGACCTGGTGGTGCTCGACCTGATGATGCCCGATCTCGATGGCTTCACCCTGCTCACGCTGCTGAAGGACGACCCGGACGTGGCCCATATCCCGGTCGTGGTCGTCTCGGCCAAGACGCTGACTCCTGCCGACCGCGCGCGGCTGGAAGAGGTCGCCGAGTCGCTGTGGCAGAAGGGCAGCTTCAACACGCGCGATCTGGTCGAGCATGTGGTCAGTGCGCTCGGCGGCAACCTGGGCGAAACCCCGCCGGAGCTAACCCTGGCCAGCGAGGGGCAGGTGGCGGCAGCCTCCAAAGAGAGCATCGCCCCAGAGCCGCCGCCGCCGCGTGAGATCGTGGTCATTGACGACGAACGGCGCGACGCCCGCCTGATCCGCCGGCTGCTTGAAGCGACAGGGCGCTACCGCGTGACCGAGGCGTATGACGGCGAGTCCGGTTGGGCGGCCATCCTGCGCCAGCGCCCCGCCCTGGTCGTCACCGACCTGATGCTGCCGGACATCAGCGGCGAGGCATTGTTGGAGCGGCTGCGCGCCGACGCCAGGACGCGCGACATCCCGGTGGTCGTGCTGACGGCGAAGGATTTGCGCCGCGACGAGCGCGAGCGGCTGCTCGGCCAGATCATCTCGCTGTTTCAGAAAGCAACCCTGGATCGCCGGGCGCTAATCGCCTCGGTGGATGAGACGCTTGGTGAGCAGTGAGAGCGCGCGAACAAGAGAGTGGCCAGGATCATCCTGGAGGTGGGGCGTGGAGCGTGCGTATGGCATACCGCATTCTGTACATCGAGGACAATTTCCAGAACAAGCGTCTGGTGCGCAAGATGCTGCAGGCGCGCGGCTTCGAGG
>JAGPFT010000521.1 GCA_018056405.1 Anaerolineae bacterium | reverse complement strand
AACACTTTCGGCCTCGTCGCCCTGGTCAGCCTGTTCTTCACCGGCTGGCTGGCCTGGCGCGCCCGCGAACCAGGCGTTGTGGTGGGCGGCGCGCTGCTGGCGCTCATCGTCGTAGACCTGTTCACACTCGGCGTGAATTCGCCCAACTTCGTGCCGGATACGCCCGATCAGCGCATCCAACCGCCCGATTATTACGACCTGCTGCACCAACCCGTCGAGGAGATTCAGTGGCATGTGGACGGCGCGGCGGGCATCCAGACCTACGGCACCTACTGGCGCATCCCCGACATCTACGGCACCGGCCCCTTCCGCCTGGCGACGCTGGAAAAGCTGCGCCGCATTCGCGTGGATCGGCGCTGGGAGGTTTTCGCCGTGCGCTACGCGACGATGATCGCCGATGTGCCGGATAACGTGCCGGTGCGCGTCGTGGGTGAGGGCGTCAACTACGACGGCGAGGACTACACGCTCTACGAGCTGGAGAACCCGCGTCCCTTCGCCCACCTGGTTTACCAGGTCCGCGTCTCCGAGGATGGGATCGACGGCGCGCGCGCGATCATGCTCGAACCCTGGATCGATCTGCGCGAGATCGGCGTGGTCAGCGAGCCGCTGCCCTTCGAATTGCCCGGCGAGCGCCCGCCCGACGCCGCAGTGCGCACCTTCAAGATGGTCATGCCCGAATACCTGGAAATGGAAGTGACCACCAGCGCCCCCGCCCTGCTGACGCTGGCCCTGGCCAATTACCCTGGCTGGCGGGCGGAGATCAACGGCGAGCCAGCGGACATCGTGGATACCTATGCCGGGCTGATTGGCGTGCCGGTGCCGGCCGGCGCGGCGCAGAAGGTGACGCTGCGCTTCCTGCCCCGCTCACTGATCGCCGGGGGCGCAATTTCTGCGGCAGCACTCGCCGGCCTGATCGTCTCTCTGCTCGCCGCTGCGCTGCGCGACCGCCGCCGGATGCGCTCCGGGGTGGAGCCGTCGCTTCCGTGACTCGCCTGTGGGGAGTCCTTCTGGGTCTGCGCCCAGAAAGGGGAATCTGCCATGCTCACTACCTCTGAGCCAACCTCGCCGCTGTTCATCGGCCTGCTGCTCGCCGTGCTGGTCAATATTGTGCTGGCCTGGAGCGGCCTGGTGCAGGGCCAGCTTCCGAATATGTCCACCAGCGAGCGGGGGGCGAAGGTAGCGGGCGTGTTCTTCCTGCTCTCGCTGGCGATGGTCTTCGTCTCGTACTACTACTACACCTATTCCGGCGAGCTACGCGGGTCGCTGGCTCTACTAGTAGCGGGCGTGCTGTTCATCGCCGGATTCGTCGTCGCCGAGCGCACGCCAGAGTGATCCCGCTGCCCAGGAACGCCCTCATGCGTGACACGCTGCTCTACTCCCCCAATCGCCGCCCCGCCGCCGTCCTTGTTGGCGCGACGCTGGGCCTGGGCGGCGGACTGCTGGCGCTGCTGCTCGTGCTGCTCGGCCCGGTGATGGCCTTCGCCGTGGTGCTCGGCCTGGCGACCGCCATCTACGTGCTCACCAGTCTGCACGGCGCGTTGATCGTCATGGTTGCCGTCATCGCGCTCCTCCCCTTCGGCAAGGTGCCGGTCCCCTTCTCGCCCTCGCCCACCTTCCTCGACGGGGCGCTGATCGGCTTTCTGGCCGTGTACCTGCTGCAATGGATGAGCGGACAGCGCCGCCTGCTGCGCACCGTCCCGGTGGCAGCCTTCGCCCTGGCCTTCGCCGGACTCGTCCTCTTCGCCTATCTGATGGGCCTGCGTCACGCCCCGCTGGAGCTGCGCACGCTGCGCACCGTCGCCGAGACGGTCGCCGGGCTGCTGCTGGTTCCGGTGCTGGTGGATGTAGTGCGCGACGCGCGGCTGCTGCGCCACCTCGTGGCGGCGATCATGCTCCTCGGCGGGCTGTCCGCGCTGATGGGTATCGTGCTGTGGGCGCTGCCCGACCCCAGCGCCGAAGCCCTGCTCAACCGCCTGGGCCGCTTCGAGTATCCGGTCGGCGGGGTGTTGCGCTACCGCCAGGACTATGGCAGCGTGCTCAACGAGCGGGCCATCGGCACCTGGATTGACCCCAACGCTTTCGGCGGCCTCCTGCTGATGATCGGCGCGCTGACCGCCCCGCAGGTGTTCAGCCCCCGTCCCGTGCTGCCGCGCTGGGCGGCGCTGGGCACGCTCGGCCTGGTCGTCCTGGCCCTGTTCCTGACCGACTCGCGCGGCTCGATGCTCTCGTTGGGCGCGGCGCTCGTCTTCATCGCCGCCCTGCGCTATCGCAAGCTGCTGCTGATCATGGCCCTGGCAGTCGTCCTTGCCTTCTTCCTGCCGGTGACGCAGCGTTACATTGACAAGCTCGAGGCGGGCCTGACCAACCAGGACATCGAGACGCAGATGCGCTTCGGCGAATACAAGGACGCGCTGGCCCTGATCGGACGCCACCCGGTGATCGGCGTGGGCTTTTCGGGCACGCCAGAGATTGACCTCTACCTCGGCGTGGCCAATACCTACCTGACCGTCGCCTCGCACATGGGGCTGGTGGGGCTGGCCGCCTACCTGCTGATGATGGGCAGCCCCTTCGTCTACAGCGCCGCCCACTACCGGGCCATCCGCGCCGCGCCCCTGCTCGATGACGTGTGGCTGGGGTTGGCAGGCGGGCTGGTCGGCGTGCTGGCAGGGGGTATCTTCGACCACTTCTACTTTAAGATAGACCTCTTCCAGGCGACGATGACCCTGGTCTGGCTGCTGCTCGGCCTGACGCTAGCCGTCGTGCGCCTGGCCGCTGAGCAGACGGAGCACGGACCCGCCTAGAGCGTGTTATGCACTTCTGCCGGGTAGATACCCCCCATCC
>JAGPFT010000520.1 GCA_018056405.1 Anaerolineae bacterium | reverse complement strand
CCCCCGCCGCCGCGCAAGAAAAGCCCGCGAGCATTATCGTCAATACCTCGGGTGGGGAAAACGGCCCAATGCTGCGCGAGGCCTATTTCAACGACTTCGAAGCTGCAACTGGAGTGAAGATCCTTGATTCCAGTCCTGCCGATTTAGGTCGTCTGCGCGCGATGGTCGAGAGCGGCAACGTTGAGTACACCGTGACGGAGGTGGAATCTGAGGACGCTGGCCGCGCGATCGAACTCGGCCTGCTAGAGCCAATCGACGACACCATCGTCGACCGCTCGAAGTTCCCGCCAGAAACGCTGAACCCGTATCTCTATCCAATCTCGAGCTATTCGACGATCATCGGCTATTCGACGGAGGCCTTTCCTGAGGGGGGCCCGACCAACTGGGCGGAGTTCTGGGACGTCGAAAGGTTTCCTGGCTTGCGGGCGATGCGCAACCACCCAATTGACAATCTTGAAGCCGCTCTTCTCGCCGACGGCGTTGCTCCGGCAGATCTCTACCCGCTTGATCTCGATCGTGCCTTCGCGAAGCTTGATGAGATCTATCCGCATGTTGCCACCTGGTGGACGACTGGCGCGCAGCAAGCGCAGCTCCTGATCGACGGCGAGGTCGTGGCAACTACCGGCTGGAATTCACGGCTCTTCGCCGCCGTTCGCAATGGCGCACCGATCAAAATGGAATATGGCGGCGGCATTCTGAAGGCTGCGGCCTACGCCATTCCCAAGGGCGCGCCGAACGCTGAATACGGACAGCAGCTATTCGCGATCATGGCTAAGCCTGAAAATCAAGCGAAATACGCCCTTGTCTTCGGTCTTTCCGGCCCTGATCCGGACCACGTTAATTTTGTGCCGGAAGAAATCCGCGAGATGCTGCCGCTGCACCCGAATAACGCATCGCGACAGGTATGGATGGATCAGGAATGGTGGCTGGAGAACGGCGAGGCAGTTAACGAGCGCTGGACTGCCTGGATGCTCAGCCACAACTAACGCCGCTGGAAGAAGTACCGGGCGGACGGAAGCGTCCGCCCTAACAGGGGGCGAGAATGACCAACGAAAACCAAGCTGTTCTGGATGTCCAGAATATCCGTAAAACCTATGGCCGGGTGGAGGCGCTCAGAGAGATCGACTTGCGTGTTGCCGCCGGTGAGTTTCTAACCTTACTCGGAGCCAGCGGCTCGGGAAAGACAACACTCCTCCGCATCATCGCAGGTTTCGAAACGCCGGATTCTGGCCGGGTCAGCATTCGCGGCGCGGACATGACTTGGGCATCGGCGGCGGAACGGCAGATCGGCATGGTCTTCCAGAACTATGCATTGTTCCCGCACCTGACCGTGTTGGAAAACGTCATGTTCCCGCTCGAGATGCGTCGGATCACGCGCCGCGCTGCCGCCGACCGCGCACGTGCCGCGCTCGATTCGGTACATCTCGGCGTCTTCGGCGACCGCTATCCCAGACAGCTGTCGGGTGGCCAACAGCAGCGCGTGGCGTTGGCTCGCGCCATAGTCTTCGAGCCGTCATTACTGCTGCTCGACGAACCGTTCAGCGCGCTTGACCGCCGGCTGCGTGAGAGCATGCAGCAGGAGGTCAAGCAGTTGCAGAGCTCGCTGGGGCTGACGACGATTTTCATCACCCATGACCAGGAGGAGGCGCTAGTGATGAGCGACCGCATCGCAGTAATGGGTGGCGGCGCAATCCGGCAGATCGGTACGCCCGCCGAGATCTACTACCACCCGAACTCAATCTCCGTGGCGACCTTTGTCGGAGAGTCGAATATTTTTGAGGGCGCTCCGAAAGGCCGCAGTTTTTATGCGGCCTCGGGCGCGCATTTCTCGCTAGCCGCGCCCACAGACTGCAACCGGATGCTGATCCGCCCCGAAGCCATCACGCTCAGCCGGGCCTCCGTTCCCGCCGATCCGCGAGAGGCTAACGTCTTTGCGGCGCAGGTACTTGATCGCAACTTTGTCGGCGGCTTCACTGTCTATCGGGTGCGGCTTGCCCAGGGCGATGAGGTTAGCGTGCGAGCCATCGCACGTGAAGGCGCGATCTTCCAGCCGGGTGAAACCCTGCAGCTGACCGTGGCGCCGGCGGATTGCCGTCCACTCACGGATCGGTCCGCAGCATGACCGGCGCGCTCGTCCACCTGCGTGGTCCCCGTGCCACGGGGATGCTGTTGACCGCTCCGGCCGCGATTCTGCTTCTGGTTCTGTTCTTCTACCCGCTAGCTACCCTGTTTCTGACTACGCTGCATCCTGACAACATCGAGAATTATGCGCGGGTCGTCAGCAGTGGGACTTACATGCAGGTATTTCTGAACACACTGCGCCTCGCCGTGATCGTCACTGTGATCGACCTCGTGATTGCCTATCCGCTCGCCTTCTACATGTGCCGGCTGACAGGCGGCAGCCGAATGGTCGCTTTCTTCCTACTCTTGATCCCGCTCTGGACCAGTCAGCTGGTACGCACTTACGCTTGGATGGTGCTGCTCGGCCGCAACGGGCCGATCAACAGTGCGCTGATGGCACTAGGGCTGACCGACACGCCGCTACGCTTGTCGAACAGCGAGTTTGCAGTCGTCATAGGTATGGTACACATCCTGCTGCCCTACATGGTGCTGCCGATCTACAGCTCTGCCTCGAAGATCGACCGCAGCCTGCTCGAGGCGTCTCGAGGGCTAGGTGCCGGCGCGTTCTCGACGCTGACCCGGGTTCTGATCCCATTAACGATTCACGGCGTGCTAGCAGGGGTTAGCTTGGTGCTTGTGCTGTCTCTCGGTGTCTTCATTATGCCGGCGCTACTCGGCGGCGGTCGGGTGCCGGTAATCCCCCTTCTGATCGAACAGCAGG
>JAGPFT010000519.1 GCA_018056405.1 Anaerolineae bacterium | reverse complement strand
GATTATACCCTAAGTATAGTGCGTATCCGCCGACACATGAGGGAACACAGCGGCGGTGAGGAGCCTCATATGGGTCGGCGACAAATGTCCCAAGAGCACTTGGGAATCTCTCCCACCGTCGGTCGGGCGGCGGGCAGGGGTGAGGGGCCGGGCGCGACGATATGGTATACTTGACCATGTTGGGCGAGGTTAGCCGGGGAGTTGGACCATGACGAAACATGACCGGATCACGTTCGACCGGCAGGTGATGGGCGGACAAGCCTGCATACGCGGGATGCGCATCCCGGTATCGCTGATCGTCAACCTGGTCGCGCACGGGCAGAGTCCGCAGGAGATCATCGCCGAATACCCCGACCTGGAGCCGGAGGATATTCAGCAGGCGCTTGAGTATGCGGCGACCAGCGGATCGCCGACCCCCATGCCATGACGCGCTTCCTGTCACCCCTGGCTGCGCGACGCCGGATGGTCAGGCTCATCACGGCGTCGCTCTTGTTAGCGTTCTGCGCGGTGATCGCGCCAGCGCTCGCCGCCTTCGCCCAGGGGGACGGCACGCCCTCGCCCCTCCCGCCGACGCCCACCTATCCCTTTCACGGCACGTACACCCCGCCCGCCCAGCCGCCGCCGCTGCCCGTCCCGCCGCCGGTCGCGCCGCTGAATGTGGACAATGACGCCGTTGAGACGATCCTGCTGCTGGGCAGCGACTCGCCGGACAACTACTACCGCCGCACCGACGTGATGATCCTCCTCGCCATCCACAAGGATGCCGGGACGGTTGCCCTGTGGCACATCCCGCGCGATCTGTGGGTGTACATCCCCAACCACACGATGGATCGCATCAACACCGCCTACGCCTGGGGCGCGACCAACGAGTATCCAGGCGGCGGCTTCGGGCTGCTGCGCGACCTCTTCCGCTACAACCTGGGGATCGAGCTGGATCACTACGCGCGGGTCAATTTCACCGGCTTCATGAAGATCATCGAGGCGCTAGACGGGCTGGTGATCAGCGTGGACTGCGCCTTGACCGACTGGCGGCTCAAAGACCCGACGCTCGATCCCGGCCTGGAGGACAGTTGGGAGCAGTACACGTTGGGCATTGGCCGTCACCGCCTCGACCCCTACATGGCGCTGTGGTACGTGCGCAGCCGCCAGACAACGACCGAGCTTGACCGGGGCCGCCGTCAGATGGACGTGCTGCGCGCCATGTGGCAGCAAATGCAACGCATGGGCCTGCTGGCCCAGATCGAGCAGTTGTGGCCGCTGGTCACCGGCTGGGTGGATACTGACATGGGCCTGACCGACGTGCTGGCCCTGGTGCCGCTGGCGACGACGCTCGATCCGGCGGCCATCGCCCGCTACAGCGGGAGCGCGGGCGTGCATTACGAGCGCGTCTACACGCCTGACGACGGGCGCGAAGTGTTCGTGCCGGTGCGCGACAACCTGCTGCCCATGCTGGAGGACTTTCTCACCCCGCCGACGAGCAACCGTCTGAGCCGCGCCCAGTTCAGCGTGGAGATTGCCGATGCGTCGTGGTATGCGGCGGGCTGGGCGCACGTGGCAGCCAACCGCCTGGCCTGGGAAGGGTACGCGGCGCGCGCGCTGGACGGCGTGGCCCCTGTGCAGCGTGAATTGACGGTCATCTTCGACTACACGGGCTTGAGCAAGGGCAGCCCGCTGGCCGACTTGCAGCGCTTGCTGCGCGTAGACCCTGCCCAGGTCATTCGCCAGCCCGACCCCAACCGGACGGTGGATTTCCGCGTGGAGATTGGCACCGAATACCGCGCCTGCGTCTATGGCAGCGCCGAGGACTCATTGGCGACCGTAGACGCGGGCCTGGCCGGGATTCCGCCGGAAGTGCGCGAGGCGGCGGACTGCTGGCTGCGCTTCAGCGCCGAGGTCAATGTGCGCCAGGGGCCGGGCCTCGACTACGCGCCCCTTGACGTGGCCACGCCGAACGATTTCTTCCCCGTGACCGGGCGCACCGCCGACCGGACGTGGTGGCAGGTCAGCGCGGAGGGGGTGCCGGCCTGGGTTTCTGCGGAGATCACGACGGCGCGCGCGGTCGGCGAGTGCGACGCCGTGCCGGTGGTGAAGTGAGGGTAGTTGGTGGTTGGTTCTTGGTGGTCAGTTGTCGGTAATCAGTGGAGGGCCAGCCGCTTTTCTCCCTTCCCCCCTTGCGGGGTTCAAGAGCAGACAGCAACGGCGACCGATTAACCTCACCCCCAGCCTCGCCCCGCTTGGCTTGCCCCCTCTCCACGTCGTGGAGAGGGGGCGGCGAGGCGCGTCAGCGCCGAGCGGGGGTGAGGTAAAACGAAGAGCCGCCCCAGACTATAGGCCAATCTCAACACCTGTTCGCCCCTGAACCCTGATGCGCTTTGACGATCATGATCGGTAGTCGCCTGTAGGGGCGGGTTGGCCAACCCGCCCCTACAAGACATTTGCGCGTATTACCTGACTTGATTGTCAATTCTCATTAGGAGAAGGGTTGGGGATGGGGAGCCGACGCGCCCACGACTTGTTCGTGGAGGGTCCACGAACAACCTGCTGCGAGGGGGAGTTCAGGAATGCTCGCTGAAGGCCTCCCCCCTTAATCCCCCTCCAGCCGAGCTAGAGGGGGGACAATCTGGCAAGCGGTTTTCCCCTTCCCCTAGCTTTGCTGGGAGAAGGGGCCAGGGGATGGGGGCGTTCTGGCGGATGCCCAACAACTTGTTCGTGCACCTGTTCGTGAACGGGTGCATTCGGATTTGGGGGCAGGTGCAGAGATCGGTTGCAGACCTCACCCCCCGGCCCCCTCTCCATATACGGAGAGGGGGAGTAAGTATCTGGCTCAGTCCCCTCTCCGCGTGTGGAGAG
>JAGPFT010000037.1 GCA_018056405.1 Anaerolineae bacterium | reverse complement strand
GAAAGCCAGGGAGGGGGCAAACATCCCATCCGGCGGTCAAAGTCCCCCTCTATAGCTCGGCTGGAGAGGGGGATTTAGGGGGAGAGGCCTAGGGGCGGGCGCTCGGCGATCAGACTTCCGAAGTTTCTGAAAACTTCGGAAGTCTGGTGCGGCAGAAGGCCCCTTCCCCTGGCCCCCTCCCCGGAAAGCCAGGGAGGGGGAAACATCCCATCCGGCGGTCAAAGTCCCCCTCTCTAGCTCGGCTGGAGAGGGGGATTGAGGGGGAGAGGCCTAGGGGCGGGCGCTCGGCGATCAGACTTCCGAAGTTTCTGAAAACTTCGGAAGTCTGGTGCGGCAGAAGGCCCCTTCCCCTGGCCCCCTCCCCGGCAGAGCCAGGGAGGGGGAAAGCGCCGCGTTGGGCGGTCAAAGTCCCCCTCTCTAGCTCGGCTGGAGAGGGGAATTGAGGGGGAGAGGCGTGCGGTGCATATGGGTAAACCATCGAACAGCCCCTGGTGGACTTCCGCCAACGTGCTCTAGGGAAAGACCTGGCTCCGCACCTGCGCGCCAGCAGCACGAACGCCCGCGCGATAACCAGGGTGCTCGGCGGCGTCAGCCCGGCTTCTGGACGATCAGCAGCTCGCGGTGCACGTTGGTGGCAATGCCGCGCGGCATCTGGAACGTGGTGAGGATGTGCTCCACCTGCGGCCAGTGGCGCTCCAGGGCGAAGTCTTCGGGCATGGGCAGCGCCCGCAGCCAGAACAGCAACGATGCTGCGTCCTTGTAGAAGTACGGCACGTCGTACTCAGCGCGGGCGCGCACCGCCCACCCCATTGCGGCGAACACCTCTGCCCACTCCGCGACCGTCTGCCCCGCTTCGCGCACGTACTGGCCGCCCGGCCCACAGCCGAACAAGGCCGTGATGTTGCCGTGATTGCGCGCGCCGACCTGCTGGGTGATAAAGACGCCGCCGGGCCGCAACACCCGCGCGATCTCGCCAGGATAAGCAGGCGCGTGGCGGTTCAGCGCCACGTCGAACGAGTCGGCAGGGAATTCGAGCGCCGCCGCGTCCATCGCCAGGAACTTGACGCGACAGGTGACGGCCTGCGGCGTGTTCTCCTCGGCGATGGCCACCATCTCCGGGTCGGCGTCAATGCCCACGCCGCTGCCATACTGCTCGGCCAGCGCCAGGAACTGCTCGCCGCCGCCTGTGCCGATGTCCAGCACGCGGTGCAGCGGCGACAGGTAGCGGCGCGCCACCTCGCGGTACGACCAGGGCACGGGATCGCAATCGTCGCGGACGGCAGAAAAATCCCACCCCCGCCGTTCCGGGAGTGACTCTGCCAGCCGCTTCAAGTCTTGCAGGGACATGAGCCGTTTCTCGCCAGGTGCTCAGTCGGCGAAGGCCGCCGCGAAAGTGGCTCCGGCGACACGTGAGGCCACCGCCGGGTCGCGCTCGCCCTCCACGACGACCACGGCGACTATCGTCTGCCCGCTCTGACCCTCGCTGCTGCGCGCGAACCCCACGAACCAGGCATAGGGCGTCTCATCCGGCCCGGCGTAGGCCAGCGCGCTGTGCCCATAGAGCGTGTAGCCGTCGCCCTGGGCCTGCCGCGTAGCGGGATTGGCTCCCGCCGCATAGCCCATCGCCCGCTCCAACGCCCGCGCCACCTCCGCGCGCAGCATGGCGACCGGCTGCTCCGTCCCGACAATCGCTTGCCAGTCGCTTGCCCCTGGGCTGCGCACAGCATCCACCAGGCGCAGGGGTGAGGCGCTCCCGCCGCTGGCAATGGCCGATGCCATCAGCGCCATTTGCAACGGGGTGACAGTCAGCGCCCCCTGCCCGGCCAGCAGCGCCACCCATGCCTCAGACGCCGGGCTGCCCGGCTGGGCAATACGCGCCGCAGCCGTCTGGAAGCCGGCCAGGGTAGGCGCGTCGAGCAGCCCCAACGCGCGCAGCCGCTCCCACAGGAAATCCGCCGTCAGGCCGGCATCGAAAGCCGCCGCGAAAGCTGCCGGACAGCCGTAGGCGTAGGTATCAAGCAGCGTCAGCGCTTCGTCCGCTGGCGTACTCGTGCACGCCAGCGTCAGGCCGTTCACCGCAAGCGGAGCGTTCCCCTGCTCGACCGTCACCGACAGCGCGCGCTCACCGCCATCGCTCAGGTCGGTCTGAGCGCCGAGCAGCGCGGCCAGGACGACCGTCTGAAAGGCCCCGCCCGGCTGGTAGAGGCCCGCCGTCGCCCGGTTGAGCAGGGGCGAGGCGGCGCGATCAGCAGCCAGCGCATCCCACTGCGCATCCAGAGCGTTCGGGTCGTAGCCGGGTAGGCTCGCCAGAGCCAGCACGCCGCCCGACGCCGCGTCGAGCACCACCGCCGCGCCCGCGCGCCCCTGCAGCGCAGCGACTACCGCTTCCTGCACGCCCAGGTCGAGCGTGGCGCGCACGTCGCTGCCGCCTGGCGACCGGTGCAGCAGCTCGTCGAGCAGAATATCCACTTCGTCGCGTCCTTCGTCGCCACGCAGAACGCCGTCACAAGCCGCTTCGATCCCGGCAGTGCCGTAGGTCAGGCTGTAGTAGCCAACCGCGCTCGCCGCCGCCGGGTGCGGGTAGCGCCGCACCCTGAGTCCGCCCGCGCCCTGCTCGCTGAGCGCCAGCGGCTCGCCCGTCCGGTCGAGGATGGCGCCGCGCGCGATACGCTGCTCGGCGAGCACATTGCGCGCGTTGTCGTCGCGCCCGCGCAGGTCTTCAGCGCGCAGCACCCCCCAGTAAGCCGCGCCAAGCGCAACCATCGCAAACGCGATCAGCACCGCCATCGTTATGCGGCTCAGGTCTCTGCTGTGGATCGGGGAATCGCTCACGGCGCGCGCCCTCCCCGCTCACTGAGCACCAACAGCAGTCCCACCACCGTGAAACTGGTCAGCAACGAGCTGCCGCCATAGCTGACGAACGGCAGCGTCACGCCGGTCAGGGGCACCAGCCTGAGCACGCCGCCCATGATCAGCAAACCCTGTACAGCCAGCAGTACGCTCAGCCCGGCGGCCAGGAGCATGTGGAAAGGTTGGCGCGCCTGGGCCGCGATGCGCATCCCACGCACGACCAGCACAGCCAGCGCCCCGATGACGCCCAGTGTCCCGATCAGTCCCCACTCCTCGGCAATGGCGGCGAAGGCGAAATCTGAATGGACGACCGGGATGATCCCCGGCTGCCCCTGGCCGATGCCCTGGCCGAGCACCCCACCCGATGCCACCGCGATCAGGCTCTGCACGATCTGGTAGCCGCCCGCGCTGGCTGTCGGCCAGGGATTCCACCAGATGTCCACCCGCAGCGCCACCACGTCGAACAGGCGATACGCGACCGCGCCGGCGATGATCAACAGCGCCGCCCCGCCGACCAGCAACAACGCCTGCCCGCTGGCCAGGTACAACATAGCCATGAAGACGGCGAAGAACAGCGTCGCCGTGCCCAGGTCGCGCTGCCAGACCAGCACGATCACGCACACGCCCCACATCAGCAACACCGGCCCCAGGAAGGCCGGCGACGGCACCCGCCAGGGTCCCAGACGCACCGTGTCCTGGCGCATGTAGCGCCCGTGCTCGGCGAAGTAGCTGGCCAGGAAGGCCACCAGCAGAATCTTGAGCAATTCCGACGGCTGGTAGTACACGCGCCCGAAGCCCAGCCACAGCCAGAGGCGCGGCCCGGTGTCCGCCGGATTCTCGCCAATGAGAATGGTCAGGAAGAGCAGCGCCAGCCCGCCGATCAGCCAGGTATAGCGGTAGCGGCGCAGCCAGCGCAGGTCGCGCGGCAGGACCGTCAGCGCCAGCAGCGCCGCCGTGCCCACCACCAGCCACGAGGTCTGGCGCACCGTGTACGAGGGGACGAGCCGCGCGATCAGATTCAGCCCCCACCCCGTCAGCAGCATCGCCAGCGGAAAGAGCAGCGGATCGCGCGCGGGCAACCGCCGGTTGAGCAGGGCGTGTCCTCCCGCCGCACACAGCGCCCACACCCCCACCGGCCACAGGTGGAACACCGGACGGTCGCGGGCAAGCAGCAGCGCCACGTGGTTGACCAGGATGAATGCGCCGCCCAGCACGAGCAGCAGCCGCTCGCGGCGCACGGCGGGCGCGCGGTCGTCAGAGTCGTCCGCGTGGTGGGGAATCAGGGATGTCATGGGTGGTTGGTTCTTGGTGATTGGTTGGTTGGTTATCGGTGATCAGGGATCGGCGGTCGGTCGGGAGTGATCTGCTGGCAGGCCGGCGGCGTGCAGGAATGTTGTTCTGCTGCGCCCCGGTTTACCTCACCCCCAGCCTCGCTCCGCTCGGCTTGCCCCCTCTCCACGTTGGAGAGGGGGCGGCGAGGCCCGCGTCAGCGGGCCGAGCGGGGGTGAGGTCCGCAGGGGCGTATGGCAATACGCCCCACCCGTACCCTACGGCTGGAAACCGATCACCGATCATTCCCTGCCGCCCACTTCACGCAAAATACTTGCCGACGATGGGCCGCAGCCGCGCCAGAGTCTCCGGCGGGACGGCCTCGCGCGCCGTGATCAAGGCATTCGCCAGAGCGTGCTCACACTCGCAGGTGCGCGTGCCCCCTGCCAGCCGCTCAACCACGGCCAGCAGCGCTCGCTGCGCCAGACGCACATTGGCGCTCAGCGTCTGCAGCACCAGGTCAACCGACACATCCTCCTCCACCTCGTGCCACACGTCATAATCGGTCACGTGGGCCATGACCGCGTAACACATCTCCGCCTCGCGGGCCAGAAATGCCTCCGGCGAGGTGGTCATGCCGATCAGGTCGTACCCCCAGGAGCGGTAGAGCGCGCTCTCGGCGCGGGTGGCGAAACGCGGCCCTTCGCTGGTGATGAAGGTGCCGCCCCGGTGCACGGTGCCCCCGCACGCCTCCACCGCGTCGGCCAGCACTGCGCTCAGGTGCGGGCAGAACGGGTCCGCCGCCGAGATGTGGGCCACTAACCCCTCGCCGAAGAACGTCCGGCCCCGGTTATCGCGCGTCCAGTCCACCAGTTGGTCGGGGATGACAATATGGCCGGGAGCCAGGGCCTCGCGCAGTGACCCACACGCGCTGACACTGATCACCCGCTCCACACCGAGCGTCTTGAGGGCGTAGATGTTGGCGCGGTAGGGCACTTCGCTGGGCATGTGCACGTGCCCGCGCCCGTGCCGGGCGATGAAGGCCACCCGCTGCCCGGCCAGCGTGCCAATGCGCACTGCGTCGCTGGGCGGCCCAAACGGAGTCTCTAGGTGCTGCTCGACCACACCGGTCAGTTCCGGTATATCGTACAGGCCGGAGCCGCCGATCACGCCAATTCGCACTGCTTCCATCCACATCACTCCTCTCTGTACGAAAGATCGCTCACCCGCCCGAACCCTCACCGGCCAGCAACGCGGGCGAAGCCGTCCGGCAGCGGCGTCGGCGCGGGCGTGGGTGATGGCGTGGGCGTCTCCGTCGCACTGATGGCAGTGGGCCAGTGCCAGGTTGTGCCCCGGAAGGCTGTCACCACCGACGAGATGGATAGCCCATACGTGGCGATGCACGCCGCAATGATCACCACCCACACGCCAGAAACCAGCAGGCCCAGCACGCCCATACGCCGCGTCCGCCGGGGGTTAAACGAGCGGCGAGCGTTGATCAGCGCGATCAGCGACAGGACAAAGCCCACCAGAGGCAGGCAATAGCCCGCGCCGCAACACATCACCAGCGACACACCGCCGACCAGCAGCCCGATGAAGCCCAGCAGATCGGTCGAGTTGCCGGTATAGACGCCCGCCGCCACCGCGTCGCGCTCGCGCTTGGTCTTGCGGTCGGCACCCACCTGCGCACCCAGCAGTTGGTCGGCGTAAGCGCCCGGCTCTTCGACGCGCAGGCCCAGCCTGCGCGCTTCCTCGGCGTGCTCGGCGCACAGGCGTTGGCCGTCTTCCGTATAGTACAGGCAGTAGGCACACAGGGGCTTCTGGCAGACTTCGCACCGCTCCAGGGCAATGCGATCGGGATGGTTGACGCAGGTCAGCGTCTCCCACTGGCTCATCGTCCAGGCTCCTGACACCACGCGGCCCGCAGGTGCCGCGCCATCTGGCGAGTGTAACGCGCCGGCCCCGCCCCGACAACGGACGGATCGCCGGCGACAGCCCCTTTGGATTGCGAATTGCGAATTGCGAAATTCGAAATTCGCAATCCACAATCCGCAATTACAGGCTGGCTAACCCCTGCACGATGCGCTCCAGCGCGGCGGCGTGCTCGCTCAGGTTCAGCGCGATCAAGCGCTGGCGCGAGCTGGCAGCCTGGGCAGCCGTGTCCTGGCAGAAAGCGGAGTCGCCCTGCAGAGCGTGGCGAGCGCGAATCTGGTGGACGCGAACGAGGACATCCGCCGCACGCCGCAGAGCGTCCGGCAGATTCAGCGCCCCAGCCAGGTCGAGCGCCTCGTGCAGCGCCGCCTGCGCGCTCACCGCGTCGCCCTGCGCCATGCGCAGTTGGCCCAGTGTGATCGCCGCCTCGGTCAGGTCGGGCAGGCTCTCCACCTCTGCCAGCAAAGCGTGAGCGCGCGCGGCGTTGGCCGCGCCGTCGTCCAGAATGCCCGCCTGCGCCTGCACGCGGGCCAGGTCGTGCAGCGCGCGTCCCAACCGGAGCCGATCATGCAGCGCCAGCGTGTCGGCGACCGCCGCGCTCAGGTACCGCACCGCCTCGCCCAGTTCGGCGGCGGCCTCACCCACGCGCTCTTCCCGCGCAAACTGCTCGGCGCGGCCTCGGTGCAGCCCGGCCAACTGCTGGCGTAGCTCGGCGGCCAGGGCGCGCCGCCCAACAGCATCCGCCGTTGCCAGCGCCCGGCGCAGCACATCTTCCGCCCGTGCCACCTCGCCGAGTGCGATCAACGACGCGCACAGATCGCGCTGCACTTCTGCCGAAAGCTCGGCCTGTTTGGTGCGCGCGTAGCCGGCGATGGCCCCCTCAAAACGCTTGATCGCGTCGGCGTGCTGGCCGCGCGCGGCGAGCGCCCGCCCCCATTCGCAGGCGAGCATGGCCGCCACGCGCACGTCCGTGCCGTCCGGCTGGGCCATCACTGCCCGGAAGGAGCGCGCCAGCAAGTCCACTGCCGCCCCCGTTTGCCCGACGGTGACGAGGTACTGGCCGTAGGCCAGGCTTGCTTCGGCCAGCACCGGGCGGCTCAGCCCTTCAATAGCCAGCGTCACCTGGAAGAGCCAGCCAGCTTCGTCCTGCTTGCCGGGTAGCGTGTTGATCATGCTGCCCAGCGCCACCTGCAACCGGGCCAGATCATTGCCCTCAGGAAGCTGGTTGCGCACGGCTTCGGCGTAGCGCGCAAAGTCTCCGGCCAGCCCCGCCGCCGCAAAAGCCGGGGCCGCCGCCACGAGCAAGCGCGCCAGTTCCACCGGCGCTGCGATGATTCCAGCGCTGATCGCGCGCTCGACCAGCGCGCGGACGTTGTTCAGCCGCGCCCGGCTGACAGCATCCAACGGGCTGGACGAACCTTCGGGCCAGGTCTGCGCGAAGTATTGCGCGATCACGCGGTCAAGGTGTGCCTGCTTGGGCGCGTCCAGGGGGAATCGTTCGCGGATGAAAGCGCGCACCTCGTCCGGGATGACGAACAGCGCCCCGTCGCGGCACAGTACGTCCCACGCCAGCAACGTCTCAAGCTGTTCGGCGGCGTCGGCGCCGGCCAGCCCCAACGCCAGCCGCTCGTCAAAGCCGTCAGGAATGCCCTGCGCGCGAATCAGCAGCTTGAGCGCGTCGCGGCGGTCGGCCATCAGCCATTCAAGGTGGCGGCGCAGGTACGCAGCGGGCAGCGTCGCGTCGTCCTGGTCGAAGGCGCTCAGGTACTTCAGCGTTGCCTCCACGCCTTCGCGTCGCATCATCTCCACGCCGCGCACGATCAGCCAGGGCAGGTGGCGCGTCCGGTCGAGGAAGTCGTCAATCGTGTCCACGTCCAGCGCCTCGACGCCGCGCACGACCGCCCGGCGCATGGCCAGCGTGCGCGCGTCTTTGGCGGGCAGCCGCTCGACCGCGCGCACCTTCGCCGTGAAGGTCGGGCCAGCAGGCAGCAGCGCCTCGTCGGGTTGGGCGGCGGTCAGGATGACACCGTGACACGCCGGCACCAGCAGATCGGCCAGGAAGTCGGCCAGCGCGTGGCGCTCCTCCCCGGAGCCGAGGGCGTCCGCGCGCTCCAGCACCAGCAGCAAGCCCCGCCCCGCCAGCGCCGCCAGCACGTCGTCGCGCGGCGTCAGCGGCGGCAGCCCAGCAACCTCGGCCAGCAACGCCTGGACTTCGTGGGCGGTTGTGGCCGCGCTGCAGCGCAGCCAGACCACACCATCGCGGAAGCGCCAGCCAAAGCGGTTGGCGAACTCCGCCGCCAGCCAACGCTTGCCTACACCATCCGGCCCAGTCAACAGCACCAGACGGCGGTCGAAACGGAACACGTCTTCGGCCAGCTTGTGCAGCAGTTCGCGCCGCCCGACGAATCCAAGCGGCACCGGCAGGTCGTAGGTACGCGGCATCCCGTCGGCGATCAGCGGGCGGGGAGCGCGCTGAACCGGCTCTGGCAAGGCCAGCCACACCTCGTGACGGGTGTCGTCAATGACCAGCTCGTAGCGATCCGCCTGTCCGTCGGGGCGGTCGCGCAGATCGGCCACCGCCGCGCGGAATGCCTCGCGCACGCCCGCGCCGCCGGCCAGCTCCGCGTAGAAGCGCGCGTTGAAGGCGACCGCCTGCTCTTCCGACGCCCGGCGGCGTGTGCCGACTACCGCCTCGACTGGCGTCTCGTCGAGCAACATCTGCGCCAGCCGCCGGCTGAAGCACCCATCCAGGATGACGACGCGCGCCCCACTGGTCGCAAACAACCTGACGGCGTGCTCGGCCACCGCGTAGGCTTCGCTGCCATCGTCGTCTTCCAGGATGAGCATGTCGCGCTCGCCGAGCGCGATGACGTGGACGATGCGAAAAGCGTCCGCGCCATGGCTGGCCAGGGCCGCCGCCAGCCGCTCGGCGGTCGGCGGCAGCAAGCGCACCAGCGCCAGCGGCACGCTCGTCGCCTTCTGCTTCGGCCCGGCCTCTCGAAGCGCGCGTAGCAAGGCGTGCCATTCCTGGACGGGATCTGCCGGGCTGAGCGGGTCCTCGTTGCCGCTCATAGACGCGAACGGCGCAGCGATCACCGCCAGCACCGGCAGGTAGCAGCGCAGTTGTGCCAGGCCAGGATCGCCAGCCACATCATGACCGCTGATCACGGTGTATTCCGTCGCAGACAACAAGGAAGGCTCCAGGGTGAGGGACAGATTCTCGCTCATAGCCCCGCAGTATAGTCCAAACGGGGCAAAAACGAAAAGCGAGCTTTCGCTCGCCTGTCAGAAGCATGTACACCAGGTCAGGGCTTCCGATAGCGTGGGGCGGACGGAACGCCCCTCGCCCTGGCCCCCTCCCCGGCCAGGCCAGGGGGAAAGCGCCGCGCCCGTACTCCAAAGTCCCCCTCTCTAGCTCGGCTGGAGAGGGGGATTTAGGGGGAGAGGCGTATACAAACCAGCACGACTTGCTGCACCCGGCAATCCGCGAGCAGACTGTTACAGCGACGCAGCAATCGAGCCGCCGTCCACCGGAATCATCGCCCCGTGCACATAGCCCGCCGCCGGAGAGCACAGGAACACTGCAACGTTGGCGAACTCCTCCGGATCGCCAATGCGACGCAGCGGGCTGCTGGCCGCCTGGCGAGCATACGCCTCATCGAGGGAGATGCTTTCCTCGCGCGCCCGGTTCTCCATAAGCTGTGTCACGCGCTCGGTGCGCGTGTAGCCGGGCAGAATGCTATTGACGCGGATGCCCTGCGGCCCCAATTCATTGGCCAGCGACTTGGTTAGCCCGATCACACCCATGCGCACACTGTTGGAGAGGATCAGGTTGGCAATCGGCTGCTTGACCGACGCCGAGGTGATGGTCAGGATGGCCGCCCGGTTGCTCTTGCGCAGATGCGGCAGCGCCGCCCGGATCAGGTTCACCGCGCTCATGAAGTTGAGCCGGAACGCCAGCTCGTAATCCTCCGGCTGGACGGTAGCAAACGTCCCCGGCGGAGGCCCGCCCGCATTGGTCACCAGAATGTCCAGCCCTCCCAGCCGCTCGGCGGCCTGGGCGACAAGGCCGTAGACGGCTTCCGGGTCGGACACATCGCCGGGCATTCCCACCACACGCCGCCCCGTTTCCACGAACAGCCGCTCAGCGACTGCCGCCAGCCGGTCGGGGTTGCGCCCGTTGATGGCGACATCCGCCCCTTCCAGGCAGAAGCGCCGCGCAACCGCCGCCCCCAGCCCAGCGCTGCTCGCCGCCACGAAGACCCGTGCATCTTCCAGTCCCAGGTCCATGCGTCTAGTCCCCTTCTACCTCGCACTCAAGGATCAGCCGGTCGCACCCGTCGCCGTAGTAGTCAGCTTCGGTGCGCCCGGCGCGAAACCCCAATCTCTCGTACAGGCGAATGGCCGCCACGTTCCCCGGCTCCGACGTGACCAGCATCCGGCGCACCTTCGCCGCGCGTAGCTCAGCGACTCCGCGCTCCATCAGCATCCGCCCAATGCCCTGCCGCCGGTAATGCGCCAGCACCGCCGTGTTGAGAATCCAGCCAACCTCCCCACCCTGGCCGATAGCTGCGCACAGGTGCCCGACGATCTTCCCGGTGCGCCGGTCTTCGGCGACCCACACCAGCGCCGGATTCAGGTCGTGCAGTTGGCGGAAGAAGTAGGTGGAATAGGCCCCGCTGCCATAGACCGCCTGCTCCACGTCGGTGCATTGGGCCAGGTCGCGCGGCGTGAAGGGCCGCACGGTAATCTCGTGTGTGTCGTCCAAAGTGATACGCCCCTCTCAGGAGCTAGAGCGTGTTATGAACTTCACGCGCTCGGCGCAGCGGGAAGCGCGCAACGCCATGTGCGGCGCATTGACCCCACCCTGTGGCCCCTCCCCGCCAGCGGGGAGGGATTTAGGGTGGGGTAAACCAACGAAACAGCCGCTGGTGGACTTCCGCCAACGTGCACTAGGTCTCCGAACTGCCCCCAGCTCTCCTTCAATCCAGCTCGACGCGCAGTTCCAAGCGCCCCATGCCGATCACATCGCCCGACGACAGCACCACCGGCTCGCGCACCGGCTCGCCGTTCAGGCGCGTGCCATTGCTGCTGCCCCGGTCTTCCAGCCACCACTGCCCGTCACGGCGCATGACCAGCGCGTGCTCCTGGCTGCAAAATGTATCATCCAGCACGACGGTATTGGTCGGCGCGCGGCCCAGCGTCGTCAGCGGCAGCAGCGCGTAGCTGGCCCCCAGGCGCGCGGCAGCGCCCGCGCCCACCACGACCAGCCGGCCACGCTGTCGCCCCGGCTCACCCGCCGCCGCCATCGCCGCCCGAAAGTCGCCCCAGAGCATGAGGAACACCGCCCCCAGGAAAGCCAGCAGCAGCCCCCCGGCCAGGATACGCAACGCCAGCAGCACAACGTCCACGCTCACTGCTCCTCATCAGAGGCGTCGTCCTCATCAGCGGCGCGCAGGTAGACCTGGGTATCGCCGCCGGGGGTGCCGTTCGCGCCGGGGGTGCCCTCGTCCAGCACATAGACCAGCTTGACGCCCGCCAGCGAGAGGACATCCCCGGAACGCAGCACGCACTCCGATACGCGCGCATCGTTGACGAACGTCCCGCCCCGGCTGGCCAGGTCGTACAGCACGAACTCGCCGAAGCGGTAGCGAAGCTGACAGTGATGGCGGCTGACGCGCCGGTCGTCGAGCACGATGGTGTTGTCGCGCCGCCGTCCGATGTTGATCACCGAGCGCTCAAGCAGCACATAACGGTCCCCGTCCACGACCAGGTAGGCCGAGGGCAATGGCAGCGTGTCGGGCGGCAGATCGGCAGGGCGCAGATCGCGCTCCAGCAGCAGGCGGGTGGTCTGGCGCGTAGCGTCTACATGGTCAGCGTGCACGAAGACCGTGCAGGCAGCCACCGCTGGGTCGGAGACAAACACAACCTCTGGCAGCGTTTCCAGCCGCAACCCGCTCTCGCGGGCCAGTGCTACAATGTCGTCGGCCAGCGAGGCCCCCAGATCGGGGTGCACATCGAGCAGCGCCTGATGATCATCAGGGTGGAGCCGCACCACGTAGTGGTTCGGCGCAGCAAGCGCCCCGCTGGAGTTGAGCGCCGCGCCATCTTCCATCGCGCGCGCCAGACGGAGCGCCACCTCACGCGGTTTGAGTCGTCCGGCGAACAGCCGCGCAAAGCCGCCTTCGACCAGCGCCTGCACGCGCTCTTCGAACTGCGAAAACCGGTTCCTGTCCATGCCGGGGATTATACCAGCCAATCACCGTTCAGAGAACGTCCGTCGGGCAAACGTTGGGGGACAGACACGCGCCTGCCCCCCCTCTTCAGCCATCGCTCTTTCACCTAGACCAGGTCGTGTAGCCCCGCATCCCAGGCTGGCACCCGTGTGATTCGATACTGGGGCAGATGTGCATTCCAAGTCTGAATGTTGAAGACCAGACAGCCATCAACAATTGGCTGTAGCCATACTCCCGAAGGAGGGCCATTTAGCGGCAGTTGCCGCCTCAATTCATCTGTTCTGGCGCTCAAATCAGCCTCAGTGAGGCTGTCCAGGGCTATGAGAACAAGATAGTGTATCGGCTTTTCCCCTATATTCCCGCAGGCC
>JAGPFT010000036.1 GCA_018056405.1 Anaerolineae bacterium | reverse complement strand
TTGGGCAAGCGGCGCAGCGAAGCTCTGCGTGATATGTCACACCGCATGGATGTGCCCGACGTGACCAGCTTCGTGGCAGCGCTCGTCCAGGCTGAGCAGCTTGGCGTGAGCATTGCCAAGATTCTGCGCATCCAGTCGGATCAGATGCGTGTCAAGCGCCGCCAGCGCGCCCAAGAGAAGGCCCAGCAGGCGCCGGTCAAGATGATGATTCCGATGGTGTTTCTGATATTCCCGTCGCTGTGGATCGTGCTACTAGGGCCTTCTGTAGTAATTCTCATTGAGTCCGGTGTGCTAGGCGGCTTCTGATCGGCGCAGGTGACCTGAATCTGAGACTGAGTTGACAAGCTCGTTTGAAAACCACCTCGACCAGCACCGGCGGCTGGAGGGGCTGCGTGACCGGTTGGCAGCAGGCCCGCTCGCGCTTGGGGCGCGGCGCGCTGTGACGGCTGCGCTCGACTTGCTATATCCCCCGCAGTGTGTTCATTGTACGCGCCTGGGAAGTTTGCTCTGCGAACGCTGCGTGACTCAGCTTATGCCGGGACCGCTGCGCGCTGTGGCGGAGCTGGACGCGGTGCGCGTGCGCACTACCTTTGAAGGGCCTGCGACAAGCGCCATCTATGCCCTGAAATACCAGGGGGTCAAACGACTGGCCGAACCGTTGGGCAGGCTGTTGGCCGAAGCCTGGCTGGGCGCTGGCTGGACGGTGGACTTCATCTGTGCCGTCCCTTTGTATCCCCAGCGGCAGGCAGAGCGCGGCTATAACCAGTCGGCGTTGCTGGCAAGCCAGGTTGCCCGTCTGACCGGTAGGCCCTATGTCGAGGGCGCGGTTGCTCGCGTGCGCCACACCGAAACGCAGACGCATCTGGATGCTCAGGCCCGCCGCGAGAACGTGGCCGGGGCTTTTGCAGCAGACCCCTTGCGTGTTGATAATCAGAGTATAGTCCTCGTTGATGATGTGCTGACGACAGGGGCCACACTGGCAGCTTGTGCGGAGGCGTTGCGAACATCAGGTGCGCGGCGTGTCTATGGTCTGGTGCTGGCCAGCGCGGTCTACAAAGCTGCAGACGCAGATGGGCACGTCCCATCTGCTGAAGGGTGAGGGCAATCGCCACACTGCAAAGGAGCGAGTTATGGAACTCAAGATACACACGCGGAATGTTGATGTGACGCCTCGCTTGCAGGAGCATGTTGAAAAGAAAGTGAGCAAACTGGATCGCTATCTGCCGAACATTCACGAAGTGCGTGTGGACCTGGCTATCGAGCGGCGCAAGCAGGGCATGGATCAGTGCATTGCCCAACTGACTCTGCGCAATACGCGCGGCGCGATTCTGCGCTCGGAAGAGAAGCGACAGCCCGACATTTACGCGGCGCTGGACGTGGCGCTGGATAAGATGTATCGCCAGATCGAGCGCTACAAGGGCAAGCGCAAGCCGCGCGGCGTCAGTCGCTTCTATGAGACTGAGCAGGCCCTCCAAACCGTCGAGCCGGTCCCCGGCGAAGTAGCCGAAGAGAAGGCCGAGGAGAAGACGGCCATTGTGCGTCGCAAGTCGGTGACGTTGGTGCCCATGAGCGAAGATGAAGCAATTGACCAGATGGAACTGCTTGGTCACAGCTTCTTCATCTTCTACAACGCGGACACGGCAAAGATCGGTGTGCTGTACCGGCGCGAGGACGGCAATTACGGCGTGCTGGAGCCGCAGACGGAGTGACGGGTTGAGCGTCTAGGCACAGGGCCGGGGATGGGAGGACGTTCCCGGCCCTTTTGATCGCGGGCGGATGATTGTTTGGCTCCGGGGCAGGCGAAGGATGGGACAAGAGACGACTGGCGCGGTGATCATGATTGGCGGGGCCGGGCCAACGGCGGCTGAGCAGTTGCTAGGCCGGGCACTCCGGGTAGCTGCAACCGACCTGATCGTGACACTGGTCGGTGTCGGCGTCTGCCCGGTTGTGGTGGCCGGGCCGGAGCTTGGCTGGCTGCCCGCTGGCCCTGGCTGCTGGCCCGATCTGGACGCCGGGCCGTTCCATTTCGGCCAGCGCCTGGCAGAAGTGATCGAGCGGTTCGGGCTGGCGCACGCGCTGTACTTCGGGGCGGGGAGCGCGCCTCTGCTCGGCCAGGAGGTGATCGCGCAGGTGAGGGAGGCGCTGCTCAGCGCAAACGCAAGCGGGGAGCGTGTCGTCCTGACCGACAATCTACACTCCAGCGATTGGGTCGCCTTCACCCAGACGCAAGACGCGCTGCCCATCGTCCGGCGGGCGAACCGCGACAACAGCCTCGCCTGGATGTTGCAGGAGGATGGGGGCTGGACAGTGCACTCTCCGGCGACTCTGCTACCTTCCGCGCGCACGGACCTGGACACGCCCGCTGACCTGGCCATAGTGCGGGCGCATCCGGCCTGCTCGCCTCGGCTGCGTGCGGCACTGCAAGACCCGCTGCTGGAACGCATCCCGGTAGGGGCCGTCCTGGACGTGCTGGCGCGCGACGGGAGCCGGGCAGCGCTGATCGGGCGGGTCGCTCCCCAGGCCTGGGACGCGCTCAGCCGGGCGACGCAGTGCTGGATTCGGGTCTTCTCGGAGGAGCGAGGCATGGCCGCCAGCGAACGGCTGGCGCGCGGCGAAGCGCGCTCGCTGGTGGAGCGCATGATCGCGCGCTGGGGGCCGGGCGCGTTCTTCGAGGAGCTGGCGCGGGTGGCTGACGCTGCGATCATTGACTCGCGGGTGCTCATGGTCGCTGCCGGACATTATCCCGACGCGGGCGAGCGCTTCGCCTCCGATGTGTACCTGCTCGACGCCATTCACGATTCCTGGCTGCGCGAGTTCACCGCTGCTGCGCAGGCGGCCCCGCTGCCGGTCTTGCTCGGAGGGCATGGCGTTGTGGCGGGAGGGCTGCACGCCCTGGCGGAGATCGTCGCTGAGCGGCGCGCTCGCTGAGCGACAGCGTTGTTCCTGGAGGCCACCAACAACATGAGCAAGTTGTCGGGCAATCGCGGGAACGCCCCTATCCCCTGGCCCCCAGCCGAGCTAGGGGAAGGGGGAGAGCCGCCCGCCAGATCATCCCCCCTCTAGCTCTGCTGGAGGGAGGATTGAGGGGGGAGGCGTTCAGCGAGTATTCCTGAACTTCTCCCAGTAACAGCTTGCTCGTGCCGCCTCATCCCTGCCGCGAGAGGCGGCGCAGGTACACGTACTTCTGCAATTCGTACCAGGCCATGAGCAGGCTCAGCCGCAGCCCGTGCCAGCCGTCGCGGTACCCTTGCAGCGTGATGAAGCGCCAGAAGAAATGGCGTAGCGGCTGCGTGATGAACTTGTGCGGTCGTGGCCTGACTCCCTGCTCGTGCAGAATGTGCGCGTCAAAGGCCACGTAGCGCTGCTGCTTCTCGCGGAACTGGCGGAAGCTGCGGTAGTTGTAGTGGATGAGTGGCGCGGACAGGAAGCCTGGCTCCCCGTCCAACAGAACCAGTTCGTGAACCTGCCGCTGCGGGTCGTAGCGCGCCCGCCCGCGCCGGAGCAGGCGCATCTGGTAGTCGGGATACCAACCCGTGTGCCGGGTGAGCTTGCCGAAGATGTAGTTGTAGCGCGGAGTCCAGTAGCCGTTATGAGCGGGGTTGGCGAGGATGGCACGGATCTCCTCCGCCTGGGCGGGGGTGGAGCGTTCGTCGGCATCCACGAAGAAGACCCATTCCGTCTCGACCAGGGCCAGCGCTGCATTGCGCTGCTGGGCGTAGTTCTCGAAGCGGTGGAACAGGACTTCAGCGCCCGCCTGCGAAGCCAGTTCTGCGGTGGCGTCGCTGCTGCGGGTATCCACGATGACGACCACGTGGCCCGTCCAGCGCACGCTCTCGATGCACGCGACGATGTTCTCGGCTTCATTGTAGGCCAGGATGACGGCGGCCAGATCGCTGCTCATGAGGGTCTCGCCGCCTCCAGCACAGTCCGGTATGCGGTGGTCAGCGCTTCTCTATCCGCCGCTGAGAGCGCACCAGTGCGGTAGGCGCGCTCTGTCTGCCATAAGCGCCAGCGCATCCCCGTGCGCACCAGCCAGCGAGCCAGGGAACGCCTGGGCGGGGCGTAATGCCGGTCGAACAGGCGGAGCCGGCTACGCCACAGGTTGATCAGGCTTTGGGCGCGAATCTGCCCGGTGCTCTGCCCGCCCAGGTGAACAACTCGTGCTGCCGGAACCGCGTAAATCTGCCAGCCGGCGCGGTGGATGCGCAGGCTCCAGTCAATTTCCTCGCAGTACATAAAGTAACTCTCGTCGAACATGCCGGTTGTGGCGATCACCTCGCGCCTGACCATCATCGTCGCGCCGAGGGTGTGATCCACTGGAAACGGCTCGCCCCTGGCGTAGCGCTGGCGCGGGTAGCGCCCGTTGAGCGGCGAGTCGTACAGGCGCGCCGGAACGGGAAATAGCTCGATGACAAGCTGGATGAGGCCGGGGAATTGGAAAGCGCCGTGCTGGAAAGTCCCGTCGCCGTAGGCAAGCTGCGCGCCGACGACTCCGGCGGAGGGCAGGCGCAGCAGTGCGTCGTAGAGCGCCCGCGTCGCGCCAGCAATTGTCTCGGTGTCCGGGTTGAGGAAATAGACGGCGCGCGGCAAGTTGTTGCTGGCTGGTGTGCCGGGCGTCCGGCTGAACCCGATGCGCTCCAGGGCGAGGTTGTTGCCAGCGGCGAAGCCCAGGTTGGCGGCGCTGGCGATGAGCGTCACCTGCGGGAACTGCTGGCGGATGGCGTCGGGCGTGCCGTCAGTCGAGGCGCAGTCCACCACCCAGACCTGGGCAGTGGGACCGTGCGCGTCCAGGTCTGCGGTGAGGGTGCGCAGGGCGTTGAGGGTCAGATCGCGCGTGTTCCACGACACGATGATGACAGCGAGATCGGGGGGCATGGCATTCTCTGCACGGGGAGCATGGGCGCGCCTGGATGAGGCGCGGTCTGGCTGACTCATCGGGTGAAGGCCATGTCCCAACCGGCGTCCGCTAACATCGTCAGGAACGAACGGTAATGCCGGGCTTCGACTGCGAATACTCCGTCGGCAACCAGCAGACGCCTGACCCGCGTTGTCCCCTCTATGCGGTCGGTGAAGAAGAAGGTGAGCACCGTCTCGGCGCTGTCGCGCAGGGGCTGCGGCAGGGCGCTGCCTGGTGCGGCAACGAACACCTCGTAGGGAATGACAGTGGCGGGGATGCCCGCCCACCGGTCAGGATCGGCGGGCGCTGCTATGTCTCCGGCGGGCACAATAACATGCAGCGCCGCCGTGAGTTCGTCGTAGGTGGGAAGCTGTTCTTCCGCTGTTTGGGCTTTCTGGGCCAGCGCAAGAAGCGCCTTCTCGAAATCGCCTGCGCGTAGAGCTGCTGCCGCACACTCTCCGTCATAGAGCGCGCGCACCAACGCCTGATCGTCTTCGTAGTCGCGCACGGTGTCCAGGTCAATGAACGGATTGACGCCCTGACTGCCCATGAGCAGAGCGGGAATGGCCCAGGCCGTTGTCGTGTCCTGCTGTGCGCTGCGGCAGAACGTCTGCCCGGCCAACTGCGCCAGCGCGGTGATGTGGGCCTGCCCGACGATCTCGCTTGTCTGCCCGATCTCGAACGTCGGGGCGCGCCCGCGCCTGGCGGCCAGCAGAGGCTCTACTTCGCACTGGCGACGGGCGGCGGCATAGGTGAAGGCGCTCGTCCAGGCCAGGACGGGCGCGCCGCTGCACAGTTCGGCGAGCGCGGTGTTCTCGTCCGCGAAAGTGACAGTGAAGCTCAGGCCGGTCTCGTCGCTCAACTGGCGCTGTAGTTCGCGCCCAAGCTGGCGCACGTCGCTCGTGACCTGATCCTCTGGCAGCGTCAGGTAGACGACGACCGGGCGTTCCGGCGCGCCAATTGCGGGAGCTTCAGGGACTTCGGGCAGGGCCGTTGAGCGCAGGGTGGGGGTCGGCGGGATGCGCGTAGGGATGGGCGTTGCCCGCCGGTTGTCGTCGGAGCCGCCGCACGCTGTGAGAAGGATCGTGATGAGCAACGCCCCTGTCGCCAGGACTTTGCTGATGTGTGACCGCTGTTTGATGGCACACCTCCGGCATACTCACCCGCGCTCGCCCCTCATGGTACAGCAGTTGGCCGGGCGGGGCAAGGCGCGCAGCCCCGCCGGGTGAATCTTCACGATGGGGACGAAATGCCTGAACCGCAGAGACGCAGAGCACACAGAGGTAAGCTCATGGATGAGACAACCAGAAATGGCATGGTTTTTGTAGTAGGGGCGTATTGCAATACACCCCTACGGGCGCGTGCAGCAAGCCGTGTCTCTCTCACGCCGGCGGGCGGTGATCAGACTTCCGAAGTTTCCGAAAACTTCGGAAGTCTGGTGCGGCAGAAAGCCCCTTCCTCTGGCCCCCTCCTGTCAGGGGTAGGTTTTCAACGGTTTGAACGGAGCACATAGAGATGCTCTTCGCTCGGAGAATTAAAAACCTACCCCTGCAAGGGGTCAGGGGTGGGGGGAATTCTCTGTGAAGTTCATCACACGCTCTAGCCCGGCGCGGCGGAGGGCGGAACCAACTCGATTTCGCGCGCCCCGACGCGGCTCTGGAAGGGCGGGATGCCCACGTCCTCGTGGATGAGGCCCGCCCAACACTCTTGCGGATTGCGGGCTTTGCGGATTTCTGTCATGCGGATGGCCCCCCAGACCTCAGCCCGCTGGCCGGGCAGCAGGTAGTAGTACGTCTCGTCGCGCTCGTCGTCGTAGACGGCCTGCAACTCGTCAAGCGAGCCGAGCGCCCAACGCCAGGGGAAGTCGCTGTAGGCCGTGTGGCAATTAATGCCAACGCGCCACGCGCCGGATTCCTCGTAGGCTTCCAGGCTGGCCGCTGTCTGGTCGAACTGGTAGACAGTGCCGGGGAACGGCCCGGCGGTGCGGACTGGGGTCGCGCCGTAGTTGTGGACGGTGAGCTTGAAGACCAGCAGATCGCCCTGGACAAGAGTCAGCGTGGTGAGATCGGAGACGACACCTTCGGGTTTGGCGAGAGGCTCGCCGGCGATGTCCAGGCTCGTGTAGTAGCGTTCGTCGTAGGGCATCTGGCCGAAGTAGACAACGGCCCCCGCTGTCTGTGGGACGATTTCCACCTGGGGCAGCCCCCCGTCGCGGATGGCCAGCCGCCCCTCGCGCACAATGCGCTGCCCCTCGTCGTCCTGGGCCACTGCGAAGACGGCGTATTCGCCATCGGGGGGTGGCTCCATCCCCTGATCCACACCGCCATCGTAGTCAAACTCGTGGTTGCCCATGTCTCCCGGCTGGCGGCCCTCTTCACGCTCCGGCAGGTAGTAACGCTGGCCGGCGGCGTCCTCAAGGTAGACGGACAGATTGGCTGGCTTGGCGAGATAGACGTTGACGCTCACCCGGTCGCGGATGCCGTCCTGGTTGGGCGTGAACTCAGCAGGGCTGATCTCGAAGGCGGTGATTTCGGGCAGGGCGCTATCCGCATCAGCGACCTGGAGCGTGCCCGTCTTGCGCCCGGTCTTGCCGTCGTCCACCGCCTCGATGACCCACGTATACGTGTCGTTTGGGATCAACCGGCGCTCAATGATCCCGGCGATAGTCTCGCCGGGCAGCGTGTAGCCGCCCACAATGCCGCTGAAGAGCACGCGATAGTGGCCCGCCGCACGGCGTTCGTCCTGGCGGAAGTAGTAGCGGTCGCCATTGGGCGCGTCCAGGTAAATGCTGATGAGGGCAGGCCGCGACAGCCTGTACTCAATCACCGCCAGGTCGTCCTGGCCGTCGGCGTTGGGCGAAATGCGCGGCCTGTCGAATGAGGCGGCGGTCAGCAAGGCCACTGGCGGGCGCAGCACCAGGTACCCGATCACCAGCGCGATGACCAGCGCAGCCAGCGCGGCAAGCAGAACAGTCGTCTTCGGCAGGCGCATAATCCCCTCACGGAACCAGCCAGAGCGGGTGTCTGGTGGCTTATTGTACCAGAAGGACAATGATTGGGGCGATGCGCGTAGGCATGCCGCCAGGATTTCGGTGGGACGTACCATGCAGCGCGCGCTGCTGCTGGCGAAGGTCGCCCTTGTAAGGTGCACTTTTTAACGGTAGTATGTGGGATATGTGGGATAATGCGCGACATGGTTCGCGGGTGCTTCGCTGACCTGGCGAACTGGCCGAACGCTGCCCACGTCTGCGCTCTGGCTGTCGCACTCATGGAGACCACATGGCACCGGCGAACTCCCTCGCAACGTACTCTGATGCCCTGGATTACCTCTACAGCTTCGTCAACTGGGAAGTGGAGCGCCATATGCGCTACGCCCCAGAGGTGATGACGCTGGAACGCCCGCGCGCGGTGTTGCGCGCGCTCGGCGAGCCGCATCGCGCCTACCCGGTGATCCACATCACCGGCACCAAAGGCAAAGGATCGGTCGGGGCTATGTGCGCTTCGGCGCTACGCGCTTCGGGGTTGAAAGCGGCGCTATATTCCTCGCCGCACTTGCAGGACTACCGCGAGCGCTTTCGTATCAACGACGAGTTGATCAGCCCGGAAGATTTCACAGCGCTGGTCAACCAGCTTCGCCCCATTGTGGACACTATCCCAGACATTACCTGGTTTGAGGTGACCACTGCCCTGGCGTTTCTCTACTTCGCCCAGCAGCAGGTGGATGTGGCCGTCGTGGAGGTCGGGCTGGGGGGGCGTCTGGATGCCACGAATGTAGTGACGCCGGTCGTGTCGGTGATCACCAGCCTGAGCTATGACCATACCCATCTGCTGGGAAATTCGTTGGAGTCCATTGCGCGCGAGAAGGCGGGCATCATCAAGCCGGGGGTGCCAGTCGTCAGCGCGCCGCAGCCGCCGGAGGCCCTAGCCGTCCTGGAGCGGGTGGCAGCAGACAACGGGTCGCCGCTTGCGCTTGTCGGGCGTGACTGGGTATTCGCGGCGGAGCGGGGCACGATCAGCTATGAGTGGTTTCAGGCCGGGCCAGCCGGGGGAGCGCTGACGTCCTACTGCACGGCGTTAACGGGCGAGCACCAGGCGCTCAACGGTACAGTGGCGCTGGCGGCCTTGCAGTGCGTAGCCGAGGCGGGAATCGCCGTGACAGCGGACGGCATCCGGCGCGGTTTCGAGCAGGTAGATTGGCCGGGCCGCCTGGAGGTCGTGGCGCGCGAGCCGCTGCTCGTCCTGGACGCGGCGCACAACGGGGAATCGGCGCTAAGGCTGCGCGCGGCGCTCGATGCTCTGTTCAACCGCCGTCCGCTAGTGCTCATCTTCGGCGCGTCGGCAGACAAAGACGTGACGGGGATGTTCCGGGCGCTGCTGCCAACAGTGGATGTGCTGATCGCCGCCCAGGCTGTGCATCCTCGCGCCCTTGAGCCGGCGATCATTGAGGAGAAAGCGCGTGAAGTGGGGTTCGCTGGCCCGGTGCACCAGATTCCTGATGTGAGTAAGGCTCTTGAGCACGCGCAGACGGTGGCGGGGCCAGCAGGAATGGTCTTGACGACCGGCTCGCTGTTCATCGTGGGCGAGGTGCGGACGGTCTGTGGGCTGCCCGTCGGGCATGTAGCCAGGGCGACCGTCGAGGGGCCGCTCCCTTCGGATAGTGCGGCGTTTTGATGGGTGCGCGCGGCATGGGAACGGGTGCCCAGCCGATGGCCAGGAAAGCTGGCTCGTGGTGATGATTGGACACGGTTTGCACGATTTCTACACGATCAAGGACGCGGAGCCGGACGCGGAAGGGTTCATCGAGGCGACGCTCGTCCCGCTGGCGGGCATGGTCGTTTTCCCCAATATGGTGACGCCCCTCGTCCTGCAGCGCGACGTGGATATTGCCGCTGTGAGCGAGGCACAGGCGCGCCGCGAGACGGTCATTGGGGCCCTGGTGCGCGACTCGGAGGAGACCACCTTCGCCCCAAAAGAATTGCACGCGCTGGGCACCGAGATGGCCCTGGGGCGCTTGATGCACCTGCCCGATGGGGAGACAAGCGTGCTGGCCCAGGGGCGGCGGCGGGTGGAAATCGTGGAGTTTGTGCAGACGACCCCCTATTTCCGTGTGCGAGCGCGTCCCATCGCTGAGGAGTCGCCGGACACGCGCGAAGTGACGGCGCTGATGCGGGCCGCGCTGAGTCTGTTCCAGAAGTGCGTTGACCTCAGCCCGCAGCTTCCCGAAGAGGTGTATATCTATGCGCTGAACATAGACGGGCCGGGCTGGTTGGCGGACATGATCGCCTCCACGCTCGATCTGAGCCTGGAGGAAAGGCAGGCGTTATTGGCCATGGCCGACCCTGCCGAGCGCCTGCGCAAAGTGAGCGTTCTGCTGGGGCGCGAACTAGAAGTGCTGGAGCTTGAGGAGAGCATCCAATCGCAGGTGCGCCGCGAGGTGGATCGGGGCCAGCGCGAAATGTTCCTGCGCGAGCAGATGCGCGTGATCCAGCACGAGTTAGGCGAGGCGGACATCTTTCAGCAGGAACTTGGCGAGCTGCGCGAGCGCATTGAGCAAAAAGAGATGACCGCCGAGGCGAAAGACAAGGCGCTCAAAGAACTGGACAGGCTGCTGATGATCCCGCCGATGGCTCCAGAGGTGGGGATTATTCGCACCTATCTCGACTGGCTGCTCGATCTGCCCTGGCTGGCGCAGTCCGAGGACAATCTCGATCTGGCGCACGCGGCGCGCGTGCTGGATGCCGAGCATTATGGCCTGCCCAAAGCGAAGGAGCGGATTCTGGAGTATATGGCGGTGCATCAGTTGGCCGGCGAGCAGATGAAGACGCCGATCCTGTGCTTTGTGGGGCCGCCGGGCACCGGCAAGACTTCGCTGGGCAAGAGCATCGCCAGCGCGTTGGGGCGCGAGTTCGTGCGCGTCAGCCTGGGTGGCGTGCACGACGAAGCCGAGATTCGCGGGCATCGGCGGACGTACATTGGTGCGCTGCCGGGGCGGATTATCCAGACAATGCGCCGCGCCGGAACGATCAACCCGGTGTTCATGCTGGACGAGATTGACAAGCTGGGCGCTGATTTTCGCGGCGACCCGGCGGCGGCGCTGCTGGAAGTGCTCGACCCAGAGCAGAACCACGCTTTCTCCGACCATTATCTCGATGTCAACTACGACCTGTCGCGCGTGTTCTTCATCACGACGGCGAACTACCTCGACCCCCTCCCGCCGGCGCTGCTGGATCGCATGGAGGTGATCGAGTTCCCCGGCTATGTCGAGGATGAGAAGGTCAGCATCGCCCGGCATTTCCTCATCCCGCGCCAGCTCAAGCAGCACGGCCTGGAAGGTCGCGGGGTGCGCTTCGACGAGTCCGCGCTGCGCCTGATCTGCCGCGAGTACACGTATGAGGCTGGCGTGCGCAACCTGGAGCGCGAGATCGCCAAAGTGTGCCGCAAGCTGGCACGGCGTGTGGCCGAGGGGAAGCGCCTCACCCGGCGGATCACCGCCGCCAAGCTGCCCGTGTACCTCGGCCCGCCGCCCTTCCTGCCCATGCTGGCCGAGGAGATAGACGAAGTCGGCGTGGCGACGGGGCTGGCCTGGACTGAGGCCGGCGGCGACATTATGGCGATTGAAGTGACGCTGATGCCGGGCAAGGGGGCGCTGCTGCTCACCGGACAGCTTGGCGACGTGATGCAGGAGTCGGCGCAGGCGGCGCTGAGCTACACGCGCTCGCGGGCGCGGCAGTGGGGGATTGAGCCAGACGAGTTCGACCGGCTGGATATTCATGTCCACTTGCCAGAGGGAGCCATTCCCAAAGACGGTCCGTCAGCGGGGATCACGCTGGCGACGGCGCTGATCTCGGCACTGACGCAGCGTAAGGTGCGCCGCGATGTAGCGATGACGGGCGAGATCACGTTGCGCGGGCGTGTGCTGCCGGTGGGAGGCGTTCGTGAGAAGATTCTGACAGCGCACCGCGCGGGCGTCCGGCAGGTGCTGATGCCCAAGCGCAATGAGAAAGACTTGATCGAGATTCCCAGGCATGTGTTGCGCGGGATCGATCTGAAGCTGGTGGCGCACATGGACGAGGTGCTGGAATGGGCGTTGCTCCCGGCGCAAGGTGGCGCGGAATCGCGCCCGGCAGCAACCGGCGTCTGTGACAAGGCTTCGGCAGGGGGCAACCATGCAGTCTAGCGGCGACCAGGTGGCACACAGGGCGCGCTTCTTCGAGGCGCAGGAGGAATTCACGCAGCAGGGGATTTTGGACTTGCTGGCCGTTGGTCGGGGCGAGATGGTGGACTGGCTGCCTGGCCGCGCGCCGGTGAGCGATATTGCCGCCATGCTGGCGGCGATGGCCAACGCGCGCGGCGGGACGCTGCTGCTGGGTGTCGCGCCGCGCTCTGACCGGCCAGTGGGCGTGGATGATGCCGAGAACGCCATCAACTGCGTGCTGGAAGCGGCGCTGTCCATCGAGCCGCCGCTGATCATCCCCATGCCGCAGTTGGTTCAGGTGCACGGTTCGCCAATGGTGGTGGTCCAGGTGCCGCGCGGGATGCCCTATGTCTATGCGCTGGCAGGGCGTTTCTTGCGGCGTGCGGGGACGGTGAACGCCGCTATGACGCCCGCCGATCTGCGCCGGCTGATGCTAGAGCGGGGCGATGTCACCTTTGAGGCCGAACCCGCCCGCAACGCGCGCCGGACTGATCTGGATTGGGAGCAGGCGGAGGCTTATGCGGCAGGACTGAGCGGTATGGGCGGCGTCTCGCCGGAGCAGGTGCTGCTC
>JAGPFT010000518.1 GCA_018056405.1 Anaerolineae bacterium | reverse complement strand
CGTGTGGAGAGGGGATTGAGGGGTGAGGTAAACCCGCGCAGCGGGCTTCTCAACCGCTCCATCACAGAGCGCGCAGTGGTCGCAGAGAAAGCCTCAGAGCTTTTCCGACTTTCCCCTCCGCGCCCTCGTCATCTCAGCGGCTCAAGATCACTGCCCCAAAAAGCGAATGCACCCGGTGGGGGGTGCAGAGGGGCGGGCGTAGAGGCGCTGCTCTGGCTGTGACCGGCCCCAGAACGAAAGAGACTTCCGAAGTTTCCGAAAACTTCAGAAGTCTGATTTGGAAGTCTGACATTGGAGCGCCCGCGTCGCAGTTGGGGAAACCCTCGCCAATTTGACTATAATCAAATATGCCGCGATAGGAATGTGTTATGATGGCTATGGCTGTCGGCCAGATACGAACTCCCTTGCGCTAATATATGGCAAGCCGGGCGGCACTTGGCGTATTATTATGTCGGTTTTCGAGAATATTGGGCCGAGTGTGCGATCCAGGCAGCAAGCGCGGTAGACTGGGCGGACTGGCTCCCGGAGGGGGGAGCTTGCGGCAGCGGCTCAGGAGCGCCTGCTGCCTGCGCGTCTGTATCTGTAGAGGAGCCGGCGCTGCGTCAGCGTCGTTTGGAGGAGACAGCACCGCTTGGATGTTCGGTTGGTGTCGGGAATTGGGAGTGGAACGCCATGATCGCTGAAGTCGGCATCGTCACCACTGGATTGGCGTTTCTGGCTGCGTTCTATGCGCTGGTCGCGGCCCTGGCCGGGGCGCATCTGCGCCGCGACCGCTGGGTGGTCAGCGCCCGCAACGCCGCGCTGATGACCTTTCCGTTGCTATCGGTGGCGAACCTGCTGTTGATCTACGCCATGCTCAACCACGAGTTCAGCATCGCCTACGTCTGGCAAACGTCGAGCCGCGACACGCCCAGCTTCTACCTGATCACCGGGCTATGGGGCAGCCAGGCCGGGTCGCTGTTATTCTGGTCGTGGCTGATGAGCGCCTTCACCTTCGCCGCGCTGCTGCTCAACTGGCAGTCCGAGCGCCGCTTGATGCCCTACGTCATCGTGGTGACGATGGCCACGCTCGGCTTTTTCCTGATCCTCAGCAACTTCATCGAGAACCCCTTTGAACGGTATTGGGCCATGCCCGATGGCAGCGTCAAGCCGGCGCTGTTTGCACCAACCGACGGGGCCAGCGTCTTCCAGCCGCAGGACGGGCAGGGGCTGAACCCGCTGCTGCGCCATCTGGGGATGGTCCTTCACCCGCCCATGCTCTACCTGGGCTTTGTCGGCTTCGTCATCCCCTTCGCCTTCGCCTTCGCCGCCCTGGTGACGGGGCAGCTTGGCTCCGGCTGGCTGCGCGCCACGCGGCGTTGGGCGCTGGTCGCCTGGCTGTTCCTCAGCCTGGGGCTGCTGCTTGGCGGGCGCTGGGCCTATGACGTGCTCGGCTGGGGCGGCTATTGGGGCTGGGACCCGGTGGAGAACGCCGCCCTGCTGCCCTGGCTGACCGGCACGGCCTTCCTGCACAGCGCCGTCGTGCAGGAAAAGCGCGGGATGCTCAAGTTCTGGAATATGCTGCTGATCATCCTGACCTTTCTACTGGTGGTGCTCGGCACCTTTGCCACGCGCAGCGGTGTGGTCAGCAGCGTGCACGCCTTCGCCGAATCCGAAATTGGCCGCCCGATGTTCGCCTTCCTCGGCCTAGCCATGGTCAGCAGCGTGGGCCTGCTCGCCTGGCGGCAGCAGCGCGGCGACCTGCGCGGCGCGGACGATCTGGACTCGCTGTTCAGCCGCGAGAGCATGTTCCTGCTCAATAACTGGTTGTTCCTGGGGCTGACCATCGTCGTGCTGTGGGGGTCGTGGGCCGAAGCGATCACGACCATCCTGGTAGACCTGGGGCTGCGCAGCACGGTGATCAACCTGGGGCCGGACTACTACCCGCCGGTGACGCGCTGGTTCCTGGTGGGCATCTACCTGCTGATGGGCGTCGCGCCGCTGGCGGCCTGGCGTCGCTCCACAGCGCAGCGTCTGGGCCGCGCGCTGCTCGTGCCACTGGTGCTGGCGGTGGCTGTGATGGTGGCGCTCTTCGCCACCGGCACCGACGACCTGTGGGCAGTGGGCGGCTACGGGCTGGTCGCCTTTGCCGGCTTCGCCACGCTGATCGAAATCTGGAGGGGCGTGCGGGCGCGTCACGGGCGCGGCGAGCACTACTGGCAGGCATTCTCCACGCTCGTGGCCCGCGACCGGCGGCGCTACGGCGGCTACTTCATTCACCTGGGCATGGTCGTGCTGGGCATCGGCGTGATCGGCAGCACCGCCTTCCAGGAAGTGACGACGCAAACGCTGGATGTGGGCGAGCGCCTGTCGCTGCACAACTACGAGCTACAGCACAACGGGCTGTTTGAGGCGCAGGCCGAGGACGGGCGGACGATGATCATCGCCCGCGCCACTGTCTTTAAGGATGGCGAGATCGTAGGGCACATCCGGCCCCGCCGCGACATCTTCTTCACCGCCGACCCGATGACCGGCCAGCTCTCGCCCTCCACCAACATGAGCATCCCCGGCACCTACAGCACGCTGGCCGCCGACTTCTACGCCCGCATCGAGCACTGGGAAGGCAACCGCGTCACCTTCCGTGTCTACTACAACCCGCTGATCAGCTTTGTCTGGCTGGGCGGTGTGGTGCTCATCCTGGGCACGCTGGTGGCGCTGTGGCCGTCGCGCCAGGCAGGGCGAGCCGCGCAACGGGCGACCGTGCCGGCGGGCGCGCGCGGAATCGGCGCGGGAGGGGACTGACCATGACACCCCATGAACGGCCTCTTGAGACGTTGGTTCCCCCCACCCCCACCCCCAACCCCTCCCCCACAAGG
>JAGPFT010000517.1 GCA_018056405.1 Anaerolineae bacterium | reverse complement strand
GTACAGGGTCAGCGGCGCGGTGCCCACAACTTCGTCGGTGACCATGTCGTTCTCGTCCACACCGAGCAGGGTCACTTCGCTGAAGCCATCGGGGTAGCCCGCCTCGGCCAGCAGCGCTTTCGCGCCTTCGGGGTCATAGTCCCAGGCGGGTACATCCGGGTTGTAGCCCCACAGTGAGGGCGGGACAAAGGTCGTCGCCACCTGTGCACCGGGCGGGAAGAAGGCATCCACGATCTCCTGGCGGTTGATGGCCATGGCGATGGCCTGGCGCACCCGCACATCGCGGAATTCCTTCACGCGGTAGTTGAAAGCCAGGTAGAACGTGTTCATTGAGGGGCGATACATGAGATAGGTGTTGTCGCCGGACTCGATGGCGGGGAGATCTTCTACGTTCGGCTGCTCGAAGGCATCAATAGCGCCGGACTGCAGCGCGGCCAGACGGGCAGCGGCGTTGGGGATCACGCGGTAGATGATCGTATCCACATTGCCGGGGATCTCACCCCAGTAGTTCTCGTTGCGCACCAGAGTGATGTGATCATCGCTGACCCACTCGACGAACTTGTAGGGGCCAGTGCAGGAGTAGCCCACCGACGGCGTGCCGTAGGCCGCGCCCGCAGCCTCGATAGCTGCCGGGCTGGAGATGGCGAACATGGGCATGGCCAGCGTGTTCAGCATCGGGCCGTAGGGTTCGCTGAGGGTGAAGGTGACTTCGTACTCGCCGGTGGCTTCCACATTGGTGATGATCGAGGCGTCATCAAAGCCACCCCACATAGCCTCATAGTACTCGAAGACCACCTCAGGGAAGTGGGTCGGGTGATCGGTGAAGCGCCAGCGCTCGAAGTTGTAGACCACAGCCTCAGCGTTGAAGGGCGTGCCATCGTGGAAGGTGGCGTTCTCGACCAGCTTGAAGGTCCAGACCTTACCGTCATCGCTGGCCGTCCAGCTTTCGGCCAGGCCGGGGATCGGGTTGGTGGTCTCGCCGTCGAAGAAGAGCAGCGACTCGCAGCCCTGCACCGTCACGCGGAAGGAGATACCGTCGGTGACGATGGCCGGGTCGACCGCCACCGCGTTGCCGAACTCACCAAACGTGAAGATATTGCCGCCCTGGGCAGTGGCTGACATAGCCGGCACCAGCCCAGCCACCAGCATGACGATGAGAAAAACAGACAGTTTGCGCATGTGAATTCACTCCTTATGCAAATCACCGGTCTGAACAAACAGGTGGCAGAGAACAAACCCTCGCGGCCACCGCTAGCAAGTGGCAGTTCGCCCAGACGAAATCGCCACCGGGCAAGTCACTGGCGGACTTGCAGCCCGGCATGGCAAAGGCTGAGAGCGCCCCCAGACAGGCAGCTAGAGATAGAACAGGGCCGCGCCGTCTCTGGGAGTCCCCGCCGCTCTCTGCGGGTGTCCGTCACCTGTGCGGACAAAAGGCTACACTTGTCGCTGGGTGCTCTACAGTACGGCGATAGTCTCTCCTTTCTTGCATTCAAGGTGATCGCAATCCGGGTCACAGTAAGCTAGAGGTCAGCGTCTGGGGTTCGACAAGAAGATGTAGTCAAATTAAAAATACCAAATAAGTAAGCCTAAAGCAAGAAATTACGAGATTGAGGTGCACCTCGAAAGCCAGGCTCTCCCGTCCTGGTTCCGTGACAGGACAGACAAAGCCGGAAAACCAGCACTCTTCCCTGAGATGGCGCAGGATCAGAGCCGCCGGCGCAGTATAGGAAGTATACCAGCCGGCACATCACCGGGCCTTGTGATAAATCCACAAGACGCTCGTTCTCGCGCGGGTGTGTGCAAAGGTTGTCAGTGATACGGGTGACGCTGGCAGTAGCCTCACCCCCAGCCTCGCTGCGCTCGGCTTGCCCCCTCTCCACGTCGTGGAGAGGGGGCGGCGAGACTCGCCAGCGCTGAGCAGGAGTGAGGCCAAGGAGGGCGACCCTGCTGCCTGACAGGTTTTGTACGCACCCTTCTCGCGCACGGCGGTTGCGATTCCCCCTGATGTGCGCTAAGCTGGGCGCACGTGCACTACGGGGGAGTAACTGTGCTTGGTTCGCCGAAGAAACGCAGCCTGCGTTTCACGCCGCTGAGTTGTACAATGCTCAGCGTCGAGTTCATTGTGCTTATCTTTGCTGTCTGGCGGCTCAGTTCGTCGCTGCTGCCTGCCACCTCCCCCACCGCGACACCCCCACCCCCCCCGCCCCCCCCCGGCTTGCGCCCCCAAGACGCGCTGCCTACCCCTACCCCCCATAGAAATGTCCCCCTGCGCCAGCTCCTGTTCCCGGCGGTGTCCGTCCGTGCGCCGCTCCTCCCTGCCCGGCGCGTGCCCGCCCTGAACACGCACGCGACGGACCAGCCGATCAGGCGACGGCGCGCCCGGCGACGAGCCGCGTCCGCAGCGCGAGGATCACGATCAGGACGATGCTGCTGCCCGCGAGGAGCCACTTCGCGATCGCGGCCGCGCCGCTGACGGCGACCCACGCCGTGGTGACGTTCGCGTCGTCGACGAGGAACGCCACGTGGCTCGCGTTCTCGGCGAGATCGCAGAGCGCCGCGGCGATCGGCAGCACGAGGACGACGTCCCAGGCGGACGACAGCCGGTTGCGGTCGAGCAGCCACGCGAGCGAAGCGCCGAGGAACATCGCGTAGAGCGCGGGGATGTCGAGGTCCCGCGCGGTGGTGAGCGTGCGCCCCGGGCCGAGGTCCGGGTGCGTCCAGAGAACGGGCATCGCGGTGGCGAGCGCGAGCTCGACGGCGCGCGAGGACGCGGGGCTCCCGTCGTCGAGGCAGCCGACGAACAGCGGCATATCGGTGCCGGGGCTCGAGGTGTGGAGGTCGATGAGCACGTCCGAGC
>JAGPFT010000516.1 GCA_018056405.1 Anaerolineae bacterium | reverse complement strand
GATGGGGGCCAAAGCACCGCCAGAAAGTGCATCTGCGCAAGAATGTTGAGGACAGGGGAGTGACGAGCACCATGCCCTGGTGGGGAACCCGCAGCCAGGTTTCCGCGCGGTTGCAGTTGGAAGTGGAGATGATGCGCGCGACGTTTGCCGACACCTTCCGGCTGGTCGTGCCACAGCGCGGAGACCTGTACTGGATCGGCGATGTGGAGATCAACCTGCGTGGCATCCCGGAGCGGCTGCACACGCTCAAGATCGTCTACGTGGAGGGCTACCCGAATCGCCCCGCCGAAGCCTACGTACTGAAGCCGCTCGTCTACAGTGAAAAGCACCAGTTCGAGGACGGGCAGCTTTGCCTGTTCAACCCCAAGGACGGCATCACCTATGGCTGGAACCCCTCCACTTCGACGGCGGTGACCGTTGCTGGCTGGGCCATCCAGTGGCTTTACGCTTATTACACCTGGCGGGCGACGGGGACGTGGCCGGGCGTTGAAGAAGCGCTGCACCCGACGAAGGGCACCGGTTATCAGAGGAGAAGACGATGACGGCTGAACCACTGCCCGAAGGGGCGCGCGACCTGCCGCGTGTGGTCATCGCCGAGCGGGTGATAGACAAGATCGTGCGCGGTGCCTTGCTCTACCCAGAGCCGGAAACCGGTGAGGCGATGGTTGGCCTGGTCGTCCCGCAGTCCAGCAAGGCGGAGCCGGACATTTACGTGCTGGACACGATCAGCCCCGGCCAATATGCCGTGCGCGAGTGGGGCAAGTTCGAGCAGGGCGACGATTGGCAGGGCGACGTATTTCACTGGCTGCACGTCAACTGGGAAGCGTTCCGCGAGATGCGCCGCACGTCGTATGGCAGCGCCCTGGCCGCCAAGTGGGATACGCCCCTGCGCCATGTCGGGGACTGGCACAAGCAGCCAGGCAGCATGATCACGCCTTCGGGCGGCGATGCCGAGACCGCCCGCAGCATGATCGCCGACTCCGAGACGCACGTCGAGCACATCGTCGCGCCCATTGTCACCATGTACCCGCTCCGGCCTGAAGCAGACGAGAGCAGCGGAGCCGACGGTCAGGTGGCGGAAGAAGTGCCTCCGGCAACGCCGCAGAGCATCGTCCGCCGCTGCCCGGACGAAGGCTGGCTGGTGCGCATTGACTTCTGGTACATGAGCAAGCGCGCGCCGCGCTTCGTCGCCGTGACGCCGACGTTGTGGCCGGATGACCGGTTGCCAGGGCTGCCGCCGCTGGCCTGGCACCTGGCCCACCCGCGTCGCTTCGAGCAGGAATTTGGCCTGTTGCGCGAGGCTGGGTACCTGGCCGACGTGGTGCGTTGGGACGCCGATGGCAAGCCGCCCTACGAAGTGTGCTTCTCCGTGTACCGTGAGGGGGCCAGCCAGGTGATCATCCTGGTCACTGGCGCGGACTATCCGGCGGCGATGCCCGCCGTGCGCGTGGCACCACTGGTCACTGTGGGGGAGGGGGAGGATGTCTTCGAGCGGCTGTATGCGGCATCGCGCCCGCTGCTGCTGACCGAACTGCCCGACTGGACGTGGGATCCGAAACGAACGCTCGTCGAACTCGTATGGCATATCGAGAAGACAGTACCATGATCGTCAGCAGACGGGGCAGTGAGCGATGACGGGTTGGGATCGGGTGGCACGGCTTTTCGGCGCGGATGTGTTGGCTTACCTGGGCACGCGCACGGTGGGCATTGTGGGGCTGGGATCGGGCGGCAGCTTCGTGGCCGTGAGCCTGGCTATGAGCGGCGTCGGACGCTTCATCCTGATGGATGACGACGTGTTGGAACCGGCGAATGTGGTCCGGCACGCCGCCGACCTGCGCTATACGGGGCAGCCCAAAGTGGATGTGGTGGCCGATCTGATTCGCCAGCGCAATCCCGCTGCCGAAGTGCGGGCGGTCGCCGGGCGCGTCGAAGACCATCTCGACCTGCTCGCCGAGATGGACATTGTGGTGGCGGGCGTTGACCGCGAGCAGCCCAAATTCGCCATCAACCAGGCGTGCATTGAACGCGGGCGGACGGCAGTTTACGCCGGAGTCTACGAGCGCGGCGAGGGCGGTGACGTGTGCATCATCTCCCCGGACGAGGGGCCGTGCTATGCCTGCTGGGCCGAGCGGCTGCGCGAAGGGCTGTCGCACCCGGCGGAGGAAGCGGAGCTGGATTACGGCATGATCGGGCCGGACGGCACGCTGGCCGTCGAGCCGGGGCTGTGGCTGCACGTGGTGCGCGTGGCGGCGATCCAGGCTGACCTGGTGCTCAATCACCTGTTGGTGGATACGCCGGTATACCGGACGCTGCCGGCCAATACGATCATCCAGGCCAACACGTACCTGGAAATCTACGAAGGGAAGGTGGCCCTGCCGCATACGGCGGAGTGGGTGAGCGTGCCGCGCAATCCCCAATGCCTGGTCTGCGGCGGCCAGCGGCGGGCCAGCTCTGGAGAGGGGGCCGCTCTCTCGCTCGATGATCTGGTCAGCATGGGCAATGTCACGCTCGAAGCGGACGACAACACGAGCACAAACGAAGGGTAAGCACAATGTCCGATCACGAGAACACGATTCCTCCGGCGGACGAGGCATCGCCCGCCGTTCCGCCGCCTGGCGCGGGCGACGACGGGCATCCGCCGCAAGACAAGACCCCGCCGGAAGACCTGGGGCCACGCCTGGAACGGCTGGGCGGCGAGCCAGCGCCGGACATCACCCCGGAGGAATTCGCCCGGTTGCAACAGGCCGGCCAGATTCACATTGACCCGCGCGGGCGGGTGCGAACGACTGCGCGCGACGAGTTGGACGCGGGCATCTCGCTGCGCAAGCGGCGTGCCTGGTACAGCGCATGATCCCATCGCTCACTTTGGCCC
>JAGPFT010000515.1 GCA_018056405.1 Anaerolineae bacterium | reverse complement strand
AGTTCCTGGCGAAAGAGGCGTGAGACCATGCGCTACCTGGTGCTTGTGCCGGATATGCTCAACCAGGCGGGGTTGGCTGCGCTGCGCTCGGTGGCCGCCTTTGAAGTCCACGCGCCGGGCAAGATGACCCGCGAGCAGACATTGGCCCGCATCCCGGATACACACGCGCTGATCGTGCGCAGCGACACGCGCGTGGACACCGCCTTGCTGGAACACGCCAGTCGCCTGCGAGTCGTGGTGCGCGCCGGCGTAGGCGTGGACAACATTGATCTGGCGGCGTGCACGGCGCGCGGCGTGGTGGTCATGAACACGCCCGAAGCCAACACCATCTCCACCGCCGAGCACACCCTCGCCCTGATGCTGGCCCTGGCCCGCCACATCCCGCAGGCCGACCGTTCGCTGCGCGAGGGGCGCTGGGAGCGGAATAAGTTCATCGGCACGCAGCTTGCCGGCAAGACGCTGGGCATCATCGGCTTCGGGCGCGTCGGGCACGCCGTTGCCGAGCGAGCCAAAGCCCTGGGCATGGCTGCGATTGCCTATGATCCCTTCGTACCGGAGCGCCTGGCCCGTCGCATGGCCATGCTCGCCGATCTGGATCAGGTATTGGCCCAGGCAGACATTCTCTCGCTGCACGCCGTCGTCACCGGCGAGACGCGCGAGATGATCAACCGCGAGACCATCGCCCGCATGAAAGACGGCGTGCTGATCGTCAACACGGCACGCGGGGCACTCATCCACAGCGGCGACCTGGCCGAGGCGCTGCGCAGCGGTAAGGTGGCCGGCGCGGCAGTAGATGTCTACGACCCGGAGCCGCCCGCGCCCGATCACCCACTGCTCGGCCTGCCCAACGTGATCCACACGCCGCACCTGGGGGCCAGCACGCATGAGGCGCAGAGTCAGGTGGGCGTGGAGGCCGCCGACGCGGTGCGCAAGGCTCTGCTGGAAGGACGCTATGACAACGTGCGCAACCGCGAGGTGCTCGACGGGCACTGAGATGTTCGTAGGGGCGTATGGCCATACGCCCCTACGAACCCCCGCCGATCAAGCCGTCCTATAGGGGCAGGTTTGCAAACCCACCCCTACACGCCGCGCATGATACCCACGCTAATTCGTTCATCTGCATGGAAGTCTCTGCCCTGGCTGACCTCACCCCCGCCCGGCGCTAACGCGCCTCGCCGCCCCCTCTCCATGATGGAGAGGGGGCAAGCCGAGCGTAGCGAGGCTGGGGGTGAGGTAAACTGGACGCCCATCTTTGTCCCTCCTGCATTGCTGTCAGCCCATAAAGGCTTCGTTGGAGAGAGCGATTCAGGCGGTAAGGCCCGGCCCGCGCACGCGAACAATCGCCGCCACGCTGCCCAACGCTACCAGCGCCCGCCACGCGACGACGATCCAGGCATCGTTGGGGCCAAGCAGCGTGGCCATGATCTCTACTGTGGCGTGGATGAAAATGGCGACGAAGAGCCAGTACAGTTCCCCGCGCAGGAACGCCTGCAACACCAGCCAACTGAGCGCCATGTGCATAATCACCGGCAGCGCCCCGTTCAGCGCCTCGGCCAGCGCGCGGCTGGCGAGGCTCAGCGGCGCGCCATCCCCCGCCGCGTCGCCGGACAGGGCGGACAGTCCCACGCTGATGGCGATCAGCGCCGTGTAGATCGTCTCAGTGAGGCCATGCCCGGCGCCGATCATCAGCGCCTGCGGGCGCGTTACCGCACCGGGGGCCAACACCTGGTAGCCGAACGCGCGCAGCGTCTCCTCGCTGAACCCGGCCAGCAGGCCCATCGCCAGCGCGCCCACTGGCAGAATGCCCAGCAGCGCCCGGTCTATTGCCCGCAGCAGCACCACCTGAAGGCCCAGGGCAACGATGTAGGTGATGATGCCAACCGTCAGCAGCGGGTAGGGAACGGCGTAGCGGCGGTGCAGCCAGGCGGCCAGCGTCGCCGCCCAGGCCAGCAGCCCGCCGCCCACCAACACCACAATCAGCCCATAGGCGGCCATGCGCGCTCCTTCGGATTCAGCGGCTGTCTGAGAAGTCCCGCACCTGCGTTTGCCCCCCATCCCCGGCCCTTCCCCCACGAGGGGGGAAGGGAGAAAAGCGCGCCCTCCAGGCCTCTCCCTCCTTGTGGGGGAGGGGTTTGGGGTGGGGGGAAGCAACTTCTCAAATGGTCTCTCAGCGATCAGCCGCCAGCGAGAGCCGGCTTCGCGCCCGGTTCGAGTGTCGCCGAACTGCCGGGAAGTGTCAAGGTGGGCGGGCGCTGCGACCATGACCTCACCCCCGCTCGGCGCGCGCACTCACTCGTAAGGGCGCTGCTCTGCTGTGCGCTTGTAGGGGAGGGTTTCAAAACCCTCCCCTACGAACCTCCTCCTCTCCGTTGCGGAGAGAGGGAAGGCCGGGCACAGCGAGGCCAGGGGGTGAGGTCGCCGGGGTCGGGGCCACGAACGAGTTGTCAGGCATCTGTCGAAGGCCCCCATCCCCCGACCCCTTCCCCCAGCAAAGCTAGGGGAAGGGGCGAGCGGCTTGCCAGATCGTCCCCCCTCTAACTTCGCTGGAGGGGGGATTGAGGGGGGAGGCGTTCAGCGAGCATCCCCGAATCTCCCCTGGCGACAGGTTGTTCATGGACCCGTCGGGGCCGCCCGATTTGACAAACGCCGGGGCGTGGGGTAGCAATACTACGCCTTCAAAATAGAGCACTTACAGCACCAGAAAGGGGAAAGGTGCGGGGCACGCCGCGAATACCATGCAAAGACCCTTAGTCGAGTGTATCCCCAACTTCAGCGAGGGGCGCCGCCCAGAGGTGATCGAGGCCATCGTCCGCGCCATGCGCTCGGCAGCGAGCGTGCACATCCTGGACACAACCAGCGACGCTGACCATCACCGCTCGGTGG
>JAGPFT010000514.1 GCA_018056405.1 Anaerolineae bacterium | reverse complement strand
GCACTACGCCGTCTTCGCTGACGAGCAGCGCCCGCACCCCGCGCTCTGCGCTGAGTTCGCTGAGATAGTCGGTGAGCAACTGCCCATACGCGCCTAGCCGCGCTCTCATCCCTATGCCTTGCTCCCCTGCTATCCTGAACTCGACGCGGATGGTCTCCGCCGCGCGCACGTCGAGCAGCACAGCAGTCAAGTCGCTGGTGATCTCATCGGTGGGCAGCGGTCGCGCCCGCAGAGAAGCGAGCAGGATGAAGCCGACCAGCACGAGCAGGATCAGCAGAATCGCCACATAGGAAAGCAACAAACGGCTGCGCAAGGTCTTGAGCATTCCAGACACGTCCCATTTTCTGCCAGTGTAGCACCCAACTGTTATCAATTTGTGAACGGGGCCAGGTTGTTCGCGTAGGCCGCCTACTCTGCGCTGAGCTTGTAGCCGACGCCCCACACCGTCTCGATCTCGGCGGTGCAGCCGGCCAGCTTGGCCCGCAGGTGGGCGATATGCACGTCTACTGTGCGCGTCTGCCCGTAGAAGTCGAAGCCCCACACCAGGTCGAGCAGCTTCTCGCGGCTGAGCACCAATCCCTGGTTTTCGACCAGGGCCAGCAGCAGGTCGAATTCTTTGGCGCGCAGGTCTACCAGCCGCCCGGCTACGCGCACCTCGCGCCGCGCCGGGTCAACCGTCAGGGTGCCGGCGCGCAAGGGCGCTTCTCCTTCGCGGGGGCGGCGCGGCTCGGCCCGGCGCAGAATCGCCTTGATGCGCGCGACCAGTTCGCGCGGGTTGAAGGGCTTGGTCAGGTAGTCGTCCGCGCCTAGCTCCAGCCCCACGATCTTGTCAATGTCATCGTCGCGGGCGGTCAGCATGAGGATCGGCAGGTCGGACTCGGCGCGCACGCGCTTGCACACTTCCCACCCGTCGAGGCGGGGCAGCATCAGGTCGAGCACCATCAGCGCCGGGTTGTCCTGCGCGACGCGCTCCAGGGCCGCCAGGCCATCGCCCGCGCTGATCACCCGAAAGCCGTCCTGCTTGAGGTACAGGCTGGCCAGCTCGATGATGTGCGGCTCGTCGTCCACCAGCAGGATCAGGTCGTGGGGCATGGGTGTTCCCTCAGACTTCGACTGACAGCGTGTCATAGGCGAACGCGACCGGCAGCCCCTCGTCGCGCAGACGCGCAGCCACTCGTTCCAGGTCGCCATGACTCAGGCCAACCGGCTCCTCGATGTGGGTCAGGATCACACGGCGGGCGTTCAGCGCGCGCACCATGTCGAGCGTCTGCTCGAAGGTCGCTTCGGCGCGCAGGACGGGGTGCTCGGCGGGGATGATGCGCGCGCCGCTGAGCGGGTCGAACTCCGCCAGGCCCATCGGCAGCACGGCCAGGTCTACGCCACGCATCTCGGCGGGCGGCATCCATCCGCATAGCTCATCGGGCGCGATCAGGACGCGCGTCGCGCCCTCCTCGAACAGGAAGGCGTAAACATAGTCCTGGGCGACGCGGAAGGGATGGATGGTCACGCCGTTGCGAGTGACCGTCTCGCCGTCGCGCAACACGATCACTTCCACCACGCCGAGACGTTGCAGGTACATCAGTTGCTCCCACGCGCCCAGCCGGTGGTGGAAGTCTTCTGCGACCTGCTGCGGCAGGAAGATCGTGCTGCGGCGGTGCTGGGGCGGCCAGCGCAGCCAGTCGCCGTTCATCGTCTCCCACACGCGCAGCCCGGCCACGTGATCGGGGTGCCAGTGCGAGTACAGGCCGGCCGGGACATGCGCGATCCCGGCGCGGTCAAGCTGGAATTTGCTCTCCTCCGGCGTGTCTATCAGCACGTCCGGCCCGTGCACAAAGACGCCCGGCCCGCTCCGGCTGTAGGGCACGCCCCTGGTGCGCGCCTCAGCGCAGACACGGCAGGTGCACCCCGGTCGCGGCGTGGTGATCGCGCCGCCTGAGCCTAGAAACTCGATGCGCATAGGATTCTCTCGCTTGTGGGGCACCCTACACCCCTTCGGCCAGTCGTAGCGGTTGTTGCCTCGCTCAGTCCGGCAGGACGGCCACGGCGTCAATCTCGACCAGCACGCCCAGCGGCAGGTCGCGTACAGCGTAGGTCATGCGCGCCGGCGGGTCTACCGGGAAGAACGTGCGGTAGACCTCGTTCATCTCGGCGAAGGTGCTGATGTCGGTCAGCAGGACGTTGACCTTGACCACGTGGGCCAGGTCGCTGCCCGCCGCCTCGAGGATGGCGGCGATGTTGCGCAGCACCTGGGCCGTCTGTGCGGCGACGGTCGGCCCGATGACCTGCATCGTCTCCGGCACCAGCCCGCCCTGACCGGCCACGTAGACGGTGTCGCCCGTCCGGATCGCTTGCGAGTAGGGGCCGATGGCGGCGGGCGCTTTGTCGGTGTGGATCACTTCACGGGGCATGAGGCTCAGTCCTCTCTCGACATCAGGCGGGCAGGACGGCGATAGCTTCGATCTCGACCAGCGCGCCCAGCGGCAGGTCGCGCACGGCGAAGGCGGCGCGGGCGGGTGGCTGCGTGGGGAAGAACGCGCCGTACACGTCGTTCACTTCCTTGAAGGCGGCGATGTCGGCCAGATACACAGTGGCCTTGACCACATGGGCCAGGTCGCTGCCCGCCGCCTCGAGAATGGCGGCCATGTTTAGCAGGGCCTGTTCGGTCTGCGCGGCGACGGTGTCGCCGGCGAACTGCTTGGTCTCTGGCCGCAGGCCAAGCTGCCCGGAGACGAAGACGAAGCCGTTGGCGGCGATGGCTTGCGAGTAAGCCCCGACTGCGGCAGGGGCATGGAGGGTGGCGATCACTTCACGGGACATGCGATTGCTCCTTGCTAGGGCGTACTATGCACTTTCTGGCGGTGCTTTGGCCCCCATCCCCCGGCC
>JAGPFT010000035.1 GCA_018056405.1 Anaerolineae bacterium | reverse complement strand
ACGTGGTGGAGAGGGGGAGTCAGGGTGTGGTTACGTCCCCTCTCCGCGTGTGGAGAGGGGATGGAGGGGTGAGGTAAAGCCGCACGTCTCCCGTGTCGGGTTGGTATAACCCTACAGCGGGTGACACAAGCAGCGCCCCTACCTCCGGCCACCTTTGATTGCGTTCTCCATTATGGGTGATTGGCTATGGGTTGTTGGTGGAGCGCATTCAGCCTTCACCAAGAAACAGAAACCAAGGACCAATTACCCTCTCTACAGCCCGTAGATGGCGGTGTACTTCTCCTTGAGATAGCGCAGGAACGGCCCCACCTGGATCGGCTCGCCGGTCACGCGCTGGGTCAGCTCGGCGGGCCAATACTTGCGCCCGTGCTGGTGAATGTTCTCGCGCAGCCAGCCCAGCAGTGAGCCGAACTCGCCGCGCGCGATGTCGTCGGGGATGGAGGGCACGTCGCGCAGCGCCTTGTCCCAATACTGCACCGACAGGAAGTTGCCCAGCGAATAGGTCGGGAAGTAACCGATCAGCCCCGAAGACCAGTGCACGTCCTGAAGCACCCCGTGTTTGCCATCGTCTGGCGGGGTGATGCCCAGGTACGCTTCCATCTTGGCGTTCCAGGCATCGCGCAGGTCGCGCACAGGGAGCCTTCCTTCGAGCAGGTCTTTCTCTAGCTCGAAACGCAACATGATATGCAGGTTGTAGGTCACTTCGTCGGCCTCGACGCGGATCAGCGAGCGGCTCACGGCGTTGATCGCCTTGTAGAACGCTTCCAGGTTGACGCCGCCCAATTGCTCTGGGAACAACTTCTGCAGGTCGCCATAGAAGACGCCCCAGAAGGCCCGGCTCCGCCCGATCACGTTCTCCCACAGGCGCGACTGGCTCTCGTGCACGCCCAGCGACGTGCCCCTGGCCAGGAGTGTCCCTTCCAGCAGCGGGCTGATGCCCTGCTCGTACATAGCGTGCCCCGCCTCGTGGATCGAGCCGAACAGCGCCGAGGGCATCCAGTCTTCCATATAGCGTGTGGTGATGCGCACGTCGCCAATCGAGAATTCAGTGGTGAAGGGGTGGACGGACTTATCCTGGCGACCGCGCGTCAGATCGTAGCCAATGCGCTCGATCACCTTCAGGCCAAACTCAGCTTGCCGGGCCACGTCGTAGTTTTTGCGTATGGGCGAGTCGTCAACGGCGTCGAGATTGGCGAAGACCTGGGCCACGAAGGGCACCAATTCGGCGCGCAACTCGTCGAACAGGCGCTCAACCTCGGCGGTCTTCATGTTCGGCTCGTACTGGTCGAGCAGCGCGTCGTACATGCGCTCCTGGTAGCCGAGCGCCTCAGCTTCCTGGCGCTTGAGGTCAAGGATGCGCTCCAACATAGGCGCGAATGCCGCAAAGTTGGCCTCGGCGCGCGCCTTAGCCCACACTTCGTGCGCCTGCGACGTGACGCGGGCTATCTCAGCGACCAGCGCCGCCGGCACGCGCGTGGCCAGGTTGTAGTCGCGCTGGGCGACGCGCACCAGCGCCGCCTCGTCGCTGTCGTAGTCCAGGCCGTTTACCTGGGCAACGGCGGCCTCAATCATCCGTCCGGTTTCCTCAGCGGTGAGCTTCTCATGAGCCAGGCGGCTGAGCGTGGCAAACTGCTCGGCGCGGGCTGGCGCGCCGCCGGGCGGCATGTTCACTTGCTGATCCCAGCTTAGCAACGCGGCTACGTGGTTAAGGTGCACGATGTCGGCCAGGTGCGTTTTGAGGTGTTCGATGGTCTCCATAGGGTCTGTATTCTCGCTTTCGATGCTCCTGTCAAACAGGCGACGCCCGCCGTAGCGGGCGGGCAAAACTCAGTCCATCATGGAGAGACTAGCGAACAATCGGCCAGACGGCAAACAGGGGTGCGTGCAAAACCTGTCAAGGAGGGGGCGCTGCTTCGCTGCGCCCTGGTGTACTGCACCCCCGCTCAACGCACGCGGCGCACCCACTGATCCTTCAGCGCGATCTTGGTCACGTCCGGCGCTTCGAGGAAAGCCATCAGCAGCCGCGAGAAGGCCGCGCTATCCTCCAGCATGGGGAAGTGTCGCGTCCCGGCCAGCGACATTACGCCGAAGGCGCGGCGACCGTCGGTCAGCGTAGCGAGCGTTTTCTTTGCGGGGGCCGGCAATAGCGAGTCCTTGTCGCCGTAGACCAGCACGGCGGGCGAGGTCAGCGCGCGCAGATCGCGCAGCGTGTCTACCAGGTCAAAGACATCCAGACTGGCGGAGAAGGCTAGCGGGTCGGTTTTTTCGATCTCGATGCGTAGTTTGTCCTGATCCGGCCCGGCCTCGACGTGCTGCTTGAGCAGTTCCAGCCGCTCGTGCGTGGCCAGGTGCGCCTTGAGCGGGTTGGGGCGCGGTGCAGGCCGCGAGGGGACGGGATCGGCGGTGGGTGGAGCGACGGCGGTATCCGCCGCAGGCAAGGCTGGAGCTGTGCTGTTGTGCGAGGGCTTGCTGGAGGCGGCCAGCCGTGCTTCGCCAATGGCACGCGCCGCCTGTTCCAGTGCCGCCTGCAAACCCGCCCCGCCATCGCCAGAGGGTGACGGCGGCTGCGGCACGAGCCGGGGCGCGGCAGACGCAGCCGACGTGGGACGCGGCGGCGCGTCGGCCCGGACGGAGTCGGGAGGGCGTTCCGGCAGCTCGAACAGGGGCGGGCAGACCATCAGCAGGCGCGGCACGCGGTCGGCGTGCTTGACGGCCAGGTGCGCCGCAATCGCCGCGCCCAGGTCGTGCCCGACCAGCGCCGCCTTCACGATGCCAAGCTGAGCCATGAACTCGATCACCAGGTCGGTTTGCGCTGCGAAGTGGTAGCGCGCCGGGTTGCGCGCGGAGTCGCCGAAGCCCCACAGGTCGAGCGCGTAGACGCGATACTTCATGCTGAGGTGCTGCATGGCTGGCACCCAGTAGCGCCACGAGCCAAGCCAGCCGTGCAGCAGGATGACCGGACGGCCACGCCCCAGCACCTCGTAATGGACCAGTTCGTTGTCTATCGTCATTGCGCTCATGCTGTGTCTCGTGGGCAGCCAGGCTCAACTTTGCTCACAGGTGGTTTCTTCGACTTCGCCAGAATCTCATTGATGCGCTCGTTCAGATGATCCGGCGCGAACGGCTTGAGGATGTAGTCGTAGGCTCCCGCCTCCATGCCAGACTCCATCTCGTTCTGCTGCCCCTTGGCCGATAGGAAGACTACAGGGGTGTCCTTCAGGCCGTCGAGGGCCTTGATCGCGCGGCACGCCTCGTAGCCGGTCATGCGCGGCATTCGCACGTCGAGCAGGATGAGGTCGGGCTGGTGTTGAGGAGCCAGCTCAACCGCTTCCGTCCCGTTGCGCGCCGTGATCACTTCATGGCCGCCGAACTTCAGCGTGAACTCGATCAAGTCGCGGATGTCGCGTTCGTCCTCGGCAATCAGTATGCGAGCCATCGGCAGAACCATCACTCTCCATTCGCCTGTGCTGCCCTGTCCAGCGCCTCACTGTCCGGCGCGTGTGCGGGCAGCATCACATAGAACGTCGTCCCCTGTCCAACCTGGCTGTCGAACCAGATGCGGCCCTGGTGAAACTCCACCAACTCGCGCACGATGGACAGTCCCAGCCCGGTGCCGGGGGTGTCGAGCACCATCTCGTGCGTGTCTTCGCCGCGAAAGAACCGCTCGAAGACGCGCCCGGCGATCTCCGGTGGGATGCCGATGCCGGTATCCGTTACGGAGAGAATCACCTGGCCTGCTGGCTCATCGCGGCGGGCGGCCAGGGTGATGGTGCCGTCCTCTGGCGTATAATTGAAGGCATTGTCGGCCAGGTTGATCAGAATCTGGGCCACCTTGTCGTAGTCGCCCCACACCGTCAATGCCGGGTCGGCGGGCACATCCGCGACGATGTGCATGGCCCGCCCCTCGTCTTCGCAGCGACCGCGCAGGTGCGCTGCCGTCCGCTCGATCACGCGGGGCACTTCCACCGAGCCGAAGCGCATCTCGACGCGCCCCTGATCAATGCGCGAGATGTCGAGCAGGTCATTGACCAGCTTGGTCAGGCGGTCGGCGTTGTGCTTGATCGTCTCCAGGAAGCCGCGTTGCTGGGGAGCTACGTCACCGGCAGCGCCCAGCAGCAGCAGGTCGGCATAGCCCTTGATCGAAGTCATGGGCGTGCGCAACTCGTGCGAGACCGTCGCCACGAACTCGCTCTTGAGCCGGTCTACTTCGACCTCGCGCGTGATGTCGCGGAAAATGGACACCGTGCCCAGGAACTGGTCGCCCAGGATGACCGGCGACAGGCGCACGCTGATCACGCGCTTATCTTCTAGCTCCAGCCGCTCTTCCAGGTACTCACCCGGCTCGTAGCTTAACGGATCGCGCTGCCAGCGTTGCACGGCGTTGGCCCAGCGTGCGCGCCCGGCCCCATACAGCCCGGCCACATCTGCCGTGGAGCGGCCCAGCACGTCTTCGACCGGCAGCCCCAGGATGCGCGACGCCGTTTGGTTGAAGACAATGATCTCGCCGCGCTCGTCGGCAACCATCACGCCGTCCGCCACCGAGTCCAGAATGGCCGCGCTCTTGGTCGCCTCGACTTGTTCCTGGCGCAGCAGCGCGCCCAGCCGGTCGGCCTGGTCGCGGATCAGCCCGTATAGCTCGGCGTTGTTCATGGCGTTGGCAACCTGGTGCGCCGCCGCCGCCACCAACCGCAGGTGCTCCTGGCCGAAGACGGCGGGCTGATCGCTGTAGAGCGCAATTGTGCCCAGGATGTCCTCGTTGGTCTCGATCAGGGCGATCAGCGCCGCGCGCGGCACTGCGCCGGTTGTATCATACTGTAGCCAGCGCGAGTCGTTCTGCACGTCGTCCACCACAACCGCTCTGCGATGGCGCACAGCCCAGCCGCTCAGCCCCTCGCCCAACGCCAGCGAGAGCGGCTCTTGGCCTTCAAGCGCCGCCTGCTCGCCCGGCCCGCCGAAGCGCGCGCGGAAGACCAGCCGCTCGGTCTCTGCGTCCACCTGCAGGATCGCGCCCTGCACCGCGCCAACGGCGCGGGCGACCATCTCCAGCGCGCGGTGGAGCAGGCGCTCCATGTCCAGGCTGGTGGCCAGTTCGGTGGTGATGCCATACAGCGTGGCAAGCTGTTGGCGCTCCTGCTCTAGCTCGGCGGTGCGCTCGCGGACGCGTTGCTCCAGTTCTTCGGCCAGTTCCAGCGTTTGCTGAAAGAGGCGCGTGCTTTGCACAGCGATGCTCAATTGCGCCCCGATGGTGGTCAGGGTGCGCTGGTCGCTGGGCGAGAACGTCAGCGGATCGCGGTCGTCGCGCACGGCCAGCACCCCGATCACCTCGTCGCCGGCCAGCAGCGGCACGCCCAGGAAACAGCGCGCCTCGGGCATCATCGTCTCAATCGCCAGGCTGCGCCGCACGCTCTCAACAGCCTCGCCGGCCAGCAGCAACGGCGCTTTGCGCCGGATGATCGCCGAGAATTCGTCATTACCCAGCGGGCGCGGCGGCTCGTCCAGCGGGCGGTCTTCCGTCACCAGGGTAGCCAGCGGGAAGCTGATCTGCCCGCTCGCGCTGTCGTACAGCGCCACATACAGCCGCTCGGCGTCGGTCAGGCTGGGCAGCAGCGCGTCAATCACCGCCAGCAGGTCTTCCAGCGTGTCCGCCGACGACAGCCCGCTCGACATCTCGTTGATCACGTACAGTTCTTCGACCGTGCGCCGTGTCTCGGTTTGCAGGCGCGCGTTTTCGATGGAGATGGCCGCCTGGCTGGCCAGCGCCTGGGCCAGACGCAGCGCCTCCGGCGGGAAGCGGCGCACCGGATCGAGCAATTCGACCTCGACCAGGCCGATGGCGATGTTGTTGACCACCAGGGGAATGAGCATCCGCGTCGCCGCTGCGTGGCGGGCCATCAGCTCGCGCTCGCCGGGCGGCAGGTCTTCCTGATTGGCGCGGACGACAATAAGCTCGCGCTCGCGCAGCGCTCTGGCGCGCAGGGGGTAGGGAGCCAGGCTGTACACGTCGCCGGGCTGCTCGCCCAGCCCGCCGTCAGGCCGGGCGCTGATCTCGCCGTGCACGGTCAGCGTGTCGTTCACGTCGTCCCACAAATAGACTGCGCAGGCGTCTGCATCCAGCGCGCTGAGCATCTGCACCGTCACACGGCGGGCTACTTCGTTGAGGTCGAGCGTGACCGCCGTCGCCTGCGCCGACTCAAAGAGCGTCTCCAGCTCGCGTGTGCGCAGCGCTGTTTGCTCGAACAAAGCCGCGTTCTGCACGGCAATGGCCGCCTGGCTGGCAATGGTCTGAGCCAGCTCGATCTGCTCGTCGCTGAAGACGCGCTCCTCCGCCGCCAGGGCGTCCAGGCGCAGCACGCCGATCACCCGCCCACCCGCGACCAGCGGCACCAGCAGCGAGCGCTGCACATCGTCACGGCGTATCCACCGCCGGGCCGACTCGTACAGATCGTCGCCGCTCACCCGCTCGACGACCAGCGGGACCAAGTCCTCCTGCACGCGGCGCAGCGCCGCATCTGCGGCCAGGTCAATGGCCTGTTCGGGCGGGGCATCGCCGCGCGGGTATTCGACGATGACCACTCCCCGGTTGCGCTCCGCGTCCACGTGCAACGCCGCGCCTTCGCTGATGCCAAGCGAGATGGCCGTCTCGCGCAGGGCGATCTCAAAAATGTTCTCCAGGTCAAGCGTCTGGGCCAGCGCCAGGGCCACACGGTTGAGCAGGGCCATGCGCTGCGCCTGCGCATCCAGGGCAGTAGCGCGTTCCTGCGCCCTGGCAAACAGGCGCACGTTCTCCAGCGACACCGCCGACAGGTTGGCCAGGCGTTGGATGAGATCGCGGTTCTCCTCGAAGCCGAAGGCGTTCTCCAGCTCCGTGCCCAGGCGCAGCACACCGATGGCCTGCACGCCGGAGATCATCGGCACGAGCAGCGTGCTGCGCTCGCCGCTCTCGTACCACGCGCGCAGGTCGGCGTATTGCGTGCGGGCGGCCTCGTCGCGCTCAAGCTGGTAGAAATGGGCCGTCGCCAGCCGGAACGATTCCCAGGTCGCTGTGCCGGCGGCGTCGAGCGGCGCGTCACGCGCCACGTCAACCGTCGGGCCGCTGAGAACATCGGCCTGGTAGACCTCAAAGTGCCTGGCGGTCTCGTCGTAGACGGCGACACTCATGCGCGTGAAGGGCACCAGCCGCCCCAGGCCACGCGCCACAGCCGCGACCACCTGCTCCGGGCGGATGGAAGCCGAGACCGTCTCCATCACTTCGTTGAGGCGCTGCTCCTGCTCGGCAGCGCGGACGGTTTCCTGGGTGAGGCGCGTCGTCTCGATGGCTGCCGCCGCCTGCGACGCGAATAGCTCAAAGGGCAGCAGCGAGGCTTCGGTGGGGGTGCGCCCATCCGCCGGGCTGTCCATGGCGATGATGCCGATGATGCGCTGCTGATCGTGGCCGATGAGCGGCAGATAGAGCACGTCAAGCGGGTGCCAGCGGTCGGCGGAGACGGGGTGCGCGGCGTCGGCGCGCTCCTTGAGCACGTTGGCGCACACCCAGGGATGGTCGTAGCGCAGGTAGTAGCCCGCGCCCAGCTTCAGGTCGTAGAAGCGCAGATCGTTGATCCAGCGCCGCCACACCGCGCCGGGGATGATCTCGTTCTGCAGGCGGGCCGCTTCGTCGGGGGTGTAGCCCACCTGGATCAGCGCGGTTGGTTCCAGGCGCTCGTCGCGCAGCGTGATCACCACGTGACCCCAGCCCGCCTCGTGAATGCCTTCGGCGACCACTTGCAGGCGGGTGGGAACGTCCTTCGCCGCCTGAATCTTGCTGGCGACGCGGTGAAGCTGGACCAGACGGTCACGCTCGCGGCGGGTAGCCTCCGCCTCCTGTTGCAGGCGTTCGACCAGGCGGTAGTTCTCGATGCTGAAGGCGGCCTGTCCAGCGAAGATTTCCAGCGCCTCGACGATGGCGAAAGTGGGCCGGCGGCCCGACTGCGGCTCGTCCACGCTGATCAGTCCCAACAACTGCCCGCCCGACCCGGTGAGCGGGACGAGCAGCAGGTCGTTGGGGTGCCAGGCGCGCGGGCCGCTGCCCATGCGCTCTTGCAGCACCGAGTACGTGGACAGCCCGGCGGTGAGCCGCTCAGTGCCCTCGGCGGGCAGGAAGTAACTGTTGCTGATGCGGTAGCTCTCCTGCATCAGGCTATGGGCCTGTTCGAGCGGCGGCGCGGTCTGGCGCAACTCCTCAAAGGCGGTCAGCGGCAGGCCGGCCTGGGCGGTGCGGCGCAGCACGCTGGCTTCCTCGTCTACGACGCTGATCAGCACGGCGTTGAAGCCCACCGTCTCCTGGATGCTGTGGGCCACTTCTTCAAGCAATTCTTGCAGGCTGGCTCCCGCGCGGAACATCTCGCCTAGCTCGAAGATGCGGCCCATGCGCTCGGCGCGCACGCGCAGCGCGCGGTTGGCCTCGATCTGCTCCTGGTAGCGGCGCGCATTGGTGATGGCGACAGTGGCCTGGTCGGTCAGCGCGACAGCGAAATCGGCCACGCTCTGGTTGAAGATGCCCGCTCGGTCGCTGTACAGGTGAATGAGGCCGATCACCTGGTCGCCAAAGGTGATCGGCACGGCCAGGGCCGAGCGCGCACTGGCCGGGCGCGCCTGGAGCGTGCTGCCCTGGTAATCGTCTACGGTCAGCATTTCGCCGCTGAGAATCGCCGCCCGCTCGACCGGGGCCAGGTCGCGCAGCACGCGCCCCTCGCCGAAGCGCCGCTGGATCACCGGCTCGTCCGCGCGCTCCCACTCGTCGCGGTCGGCCAGCAGGACGATGCTCACGGCGCTGGCGTCCGTCGAGCGCAAGGCTTCCTGGCGGATGACATCGAGGATACGATCCAGTTCCAGCGTGCGGCTTAGCTCGTGCGTGACGCGGCCCAGGGCGTTCAGTTCTTGCACGCGGGCGTGCAAATCCTGGTCGCTGGTCGTGCCCATGCGCATCCGGTCTACCATCGCCGCGACCTGGGTGGCAATCGCCGCCAGCAGGTCTACGTCGCTCTCGTCGTAGGGCACATGGGTCGTGCGGTTGGCGACGGTGAGTTCGCCGATGCAGCGATCCTGGATGGTGAGAGGCACCTGCACCCAGTTGTGCAGGGCGAAGCGTTCGATCAGCGGGCGGTACTGGGGCAGCACACGCCCGTCCGCCGGCAGGTTGTGGCTGAGCAGGGGTCGCCGCGAGACGAGCACGCTCTGCTCAAAGCCGGGCGCGTAGGCGTCCATGCGGAAGGGTGCGTCGAGGGCGGCTCCCCACACGTGCTGCGGGTCGAGCACCAGCGCCCCGCTGCTCTCTTCGACCAGGGCCAGCGCCACATAGCCGGACTGCGAGACGTTGGCGACGGCGATGAGCACTTCCTCGATGGTCTCCTGGGTGGGGATGCCGTGCGTGGTCATGGCGGCGATGGCCCGCAACCCTTCGGCCCCGTGCGTGCGGCGCTGCATCTCGGCGTAGAGGCGGGCGTTGTCAATGAGCATGGCCGCCTGCCCGGCGAAGACGGCCAGCAAGTGCGCGTCGTCCTCGCTGAAGCCGCGCCCGTCGCGCCGGTTGGCTACCTGGATGATGCCCAGCCGCCCTCCGCCGGACTCCAGCGCCGCCACGACCGTCTCGCGCATCCCCATCTCGGCAGCCAGCGCGCCCAGCGCCGTCTCCGCCGCCGCCGGGTCGCCCTGCAGGTCGTTGCACAGCCAGGTATCGCGTTCCTGCCACAGCCGCGCGACCGGACTCTCCGGTGGGGAGGGCACCTGGTAGAAGCGCACACGCTCCTCGTCGTCCATGCCGAAGAAGGGTCGCTGGCTGACCAGCACCTGCTCCTCGCTGTCATAGAGCAGGATGCCGCATAACTCTGCGTCAAGCTGGGCGGCGATGCGCGCCGTGATCTGGGCGTATAGCTCGGCGGGGCTGCGCAGCGCGCCGCTGGCCTGGGCGATCTGCTGCAAGCCGCTCAGGGCGTGCGCCCGGCGTTGGGCCTGCTCGTAGAGGCGCGCGTTGTCCAGCAGGGCCGCCACTTGAGCGGACAGCGCGACCAACTGGCGCAAGTCGCCTTCGTCAAAGCGACCTTCTTCGCGCGCGTTGGCGACCAGCAGCACACCCGCCCGCCGCGCGCCGGCGGCCAGCGGGACCAGGGCCAGGCTGTGAATGGTGATGGCCGTGATGATCTGGCTCAAGCCCAGGGCGCGCAGCAGGTCTTCACCTGGCTCGTTGGTCAGCCAGGCGGTTCCTTCGCGCCAGACACGGGCCAGGTCTCCCCCGTCGGCGAGGGCGACGCGGTGCCCGGCGATGCGCGCGTCCGGCACGCCGTGGAAAGGCATCTGGGCGGAGAGGGTCTGCTGCTCCTCGTCATAGAGCAGCACGCCGCATATTTCGGCCTGCACCAGGGCCGCCACGCGCTCCGTAAGCTGGGCGATCAGGGCCGGCGTGTCGCCCAGCCAGCCGAACGTCTCGGCCACCTGGCGCACGCCGCTTAGCTCGTGCAGGCGCACGGCCTGCGCCTGGGCGAAGCGGGCCATCTGCAACGCCGCCGCTACCTGCCCGGCCACTGCTTCCAGCAAGGCCAGCTCGCGCCGCCCAAACGCACTGCGCGCCCGGTGCGACAGTTCCAGCGTGCCGATGCAGCGATCCCCGGCCAGCAGTGGCACGCCGACATAGCTCTGGAAGGCGACGGCCCCCGCTTTGGGCTGCACGTCGTTGCGCGCGCTCACATCTTCAATGAGCAGCGGCTGGCGGTACAGGGCGATCCAGCCCGTGTACCCTTCGCCCGGTGCATAGACCGCCCCGCCCGCTTCGAGGTCGAGCGGGACCAGCCCGCCCGTCTCGGCGCGGCGCGCGCCGCCTACCGAGCGCAACCGGTCACCCTCCGCGTCGGCCAGGGTGATCTCCGCCATGTCAAAGGCGATAACCGGTTCCAGGCTGGCCAGGATCGCCTCCACCAGCGCCGGGAGATCGGCGTTAGCTGCTGCTGCCCGGCTGACATCTTCGGCGATAGACAGGGCGCGCAGCGGATCGAACTCGACCGGGGCGGCCAGCGCGTCGCCGCTTAGCTCGCGCAGCAGCAGCACCATACGCTCGCCGCCCGGGGCGGGGAGGACATGGGAGACAGCCTCCACCTGGCGCGGGCCGATGCGCAGCGCAGCCCGTCCGGGCCGGGCGAGCAGGTCGTAGAGCGTCTCGGCAGGGCGCACCTGGCGGGCCATGACAGTCAGGGTGGGCGTTTCGCCGTCCAGCCCAAACCAACGGCGCGCCGGCTCATTGGCGAAGACGATGTGCCCGCGCCCTTCGGCGACGATCATCGCGTCGTCGCTGGGCGGCAGGCTCACCGGCACGACGGGCCGTGCCAGGGCCTCGTGCCCGGCGTCCAGGCCACGCTGCACCTGGCGCACCAGCACGAACAGCCAGACGAAGAACACCAGGCCGATGAGGATCAGAGAGATTTCAAGCATCTGTCATCGCTCGCGCACTCTCTGGTGCCATTGCGCGGTCGAGGGCGAAGGGCGCGCGGCGCGCTACCATTCGGCGGTGACTGTTGCCTGCGCGCCAGCGCCCCCATGCCGGCGGCTTTCGGCAGCCATCTCGGTGATCTCGCGGATGTCGGCGAACTGCCGCGTCGCATTGCTGACCCAGCCAATGGCCAGGGCCATCAAGGGCACCTTTTCGTTGTCTTTCATCATGAAGCCGCGCTCGCGGTCAATGAAGGAGTAGTGCGTCTGGACTTCTTCAGCGAAGCGGTCAGCCAGGCGCTTGAGCATGGCCTCGGCCTTGTCGGAATAGGTGATGATCACGAAGTTGTCGCTACCGGCGTGTCCGGCGAAATCCTCCGGCGTGCCCAGTTCGTCGAGCACTTCACCCACCAATAGCGCCATGAAACGCAGCACGTCGTTGGCGGCCACGAACCCGTAGACATCTTTGAAGGCTTCGTAGTGTTGCAGCCGGATGTCCAGATAGGCCCAGGTCTTGTCTTCGCGCATGACCTCGCGCAGCTTCTCTTCGATCAGGCCGCTGCTGGGCAGGCCGCTGTTGGGGTCGGTGTAGTGGTCGCGCGCGGCGCGCTCGATCTGGTTCTTGACGCGCAGCTTCAATTCCTCGATGTCGAACGGCTTAGTGATGTAGTCGTCGGCTCCCAGTTCCAGGCCGGCGATCTTATCGCTGCGCTCGTCTTTTTGCGTCAGGAAGACGATGGGGATATGGCTGGTGCGCGTCGTCGAGCGAAGTTGGCGGCAGACATCGTAGCCGTTCATATCGGGCAACATGATGTCCAGCACGATAAGCTGGGGAAGCTGCTTGCGCGTAAGCTGCAGCGCATCGCCGCCGCGCGGCGCGACCTGAACCTCGTAGCCCTGCCCGCTGAAGTAGATACGCAGCATGTTAGAGATGTCGAAGTCGTCTTCCACGACCAGGATTCTACCCTTGCCCATCCCTGTGCATCCTTCCCGTAGGTGGGGCTGTATCTAGCAAGCGAAAGAGCCGCGTGCTGATGGCGTGCGCTCCCCCCGCGCCCCACCGGGGTCTGGCACGCGCTGCTGGCAGCCCCACTATACCATGAGAACGCGGATAAGGCAGCCTCGACCTGCAAAGACTATTCCACAAGAGACAGGCCGAGCAAGCAAGTTTCACACAATTTTCACAAGGCTTCCGACCTCACCCCCTGGCCTCGCTGCGCTCGGCCTTTCCCCCTCTCCATGCTGGAGTTCACGCACCGACACATTTAACCCTTGAGGGGGTCGGACCGTCGAAAAAGACGAGCAAATCGCGAAAACGGGTCAGGATGAGCGCCTGAACGCCTCCTGCGAAGCGGTCCAAAAGGCGGAAGCCAA
>JAGPFT010000513.1 GCA_018056405.1 Anaerolineae bacterium | reverse complement strand
GACTGGGACTCGCCCTGGGTGATCTGCTACACCGGCGGCACGACCGGCCTGCCCAAAGGGGCGATCCTCTCGCGCGGCAACATGACCTGGAACAGCATCAACACGGTGGTCAGTTGGGGGCTGGATCAGGATGACGTGGCCATCCTCAACTCGCCACTCTTTCACACCGGCGGGCTGAACGTCTTCACCCTGCCGCTGATCCACATCGGCGGGGCGAATATCCTGTGCGCCGGCTTCGACGTGGATCAGGTCTTCGACCTGATCGAGTCCGGCGCGGTGACGGTCTACTTCGGCGTGCCGACCATGTTCATCCTGATGCAACAGCACCCGCGCTGGCCGGGGATGGACTTCAGCCGGCTGAAGCTGGTCATCAACGGCGGCGCGCCGTGCCCCATGCCCGTCTTCGAGCGCTTCTGGGCCAAAGGGGTGGACTTCAAGACGGGCTACGGCCTGACCGAAGCCGGGCCGAACACCTTCTGGCTGCCCGCCGCCGATGTGCGCCGCAAGCCGGGCGCGGTCGGCTTCCCGCTGATGCACCTGGACGTGCGCGTCGTCCGCCCGGACGGGAGCGAGTGCGCGCCGGACGAGCCGGGCGAACTGCTCATTCGCGGGCCGCACGTCACGCCCGGCTATTGGAACAATCCGCAAGCGACCGCCGAGGCCATCCGCGATGGCTGGCTGCACACCGGCGACCTGGCCATCCGCGACGCCGAGGGCTACACCACCATCGTCGGGCGGCTGAAGGAGATGATCATCTCCGGCGGGGAGAATGTCTACCCCGCCGAAATCGAGAGCGTGCTGTACCGCCACCCGGCGATCAAAGAGGCGGCGCTGATCAGCGTGCCGGACGCCAAGTGGGGCGAGGTCGGGCGGGCGATTGTGGCGGTCGAGCCGGGCGCGGCGCTGACCGCCGACGACCTGCTCGCCTTCCTGCGCGAGCGCCTGGCGAGCTTCAAAATACCCAAGTCAGTCGTCTTTGTGGAGGCGCTGCCCAAGACCGGCGCGGGCAAGGTTGACAAGAAGGCGCTGGCCGAACGGTACGGTAGCCAGGAGACTTCCGAAGTCTCCAAGACTTCGGAAGTCTGAGGGACCGGTAGGGGCGGGTTTCGAAACCCGCTCCTACGATGGGGCGCTTCGGAAGTCTGAGGGACCCGTAGGGGCGCATTGCAATACGCCCCTACGAGGGCGCAGCAGAGTGTCACCCGCTGTAGGGTTATACCAACCCGACACGGGAGACGTGCGGCTTTACCTCACCCCTCCATCCCCTCTCCACACGCGGAGAGGGGACGTAACCACACCCTGACTCCCCCTCTCCACCACGTGGAGAGGGGGCCGGGGGGTGAGGCTTTCAAACGGCTTCTGGCGCGGACATGAGCGCCCGCCTGGTCACGTTCCGAGACAAGGGTGATGGGCAGTTCCAGGTGTCGTCACCGCCAGGGAGTAAAATCTTATGGCCGGATTTCGTCGCATAACCCTACGTCGTGTGACACAGAGCAGCGCCCCTACGAGAACGCGGTGACCTTTCCGCGCCATCGAGCAGCGAGGTAGACGGGAATCGGGAAGTCTAGTCACGACAGGACGGAGAGCGATGCCCCTGATCCAGGCGAACGACATGCACCTGTTCTACAAGGCACACGGCGATCCCAGCGCCGACCCCCTGCTGCTGATCTGCGGCGTGGGACAGTGGCGCGCGTCGTGGTGGCGCAACGTCGGCCCGCTGGCCGAACACTTCTACGTCATCACCTTCGACAACCGGGGCATCGGCGACTCCGACAAGCCGGATGTGCCCTATTCGCTGGACATGCTGGCCGAGGACACGCTGGGCCTGCTCGACGCGCTGAAGATCGAGCGGGCGCACGTCTTCGGGCACTCGCTGGGCGGCGGGATCGCCCTGTTCATGGCCCGCAAGCAGCCCCAGCGCGTCGCCAGCCTGATCCTGGCCTCCACCCTGTACTGGGGGCCACAGGTCGCCATGCCCTCGGCGCGGGCCATGCAGGCCCTGCAGGATCGTTCCGGCGACCCGCTGGAGCTGGTCAAGCGCGGCACGCGCATTGCCACAGCGGAGGGGTTCGAGGCGCGCGATCCGGAGGGCTTCCAGCGCCTGATCGATCTGCGTTTCAGCAGCCAGCAGACGCCCGCGCTGTACCTGCGCCAGAGCAGCGCTGGCCTGGCCTACTTCCAGCAGGATCACATCGCCGACTTCACGCCGCCCATGCCCGTCCTGCTGCTGGTCGGCGAGCACGATGAGGTCACGCCGCCGGCCAACAGCCAGGCCATCGCCGCCGCCTGGCCCGGCGCGCAGATGCAGGCTATTCCCGACGCGGGCCATCTGTTCTTCATCGAGCGGGCGGACGCGGCGAACCAGGCCATCCTCGAGTTCCTGAAAGGCTAGCGCATGGCCCGCTACGCGCAGATCGCCAGCACGGGGCGCTACGTCCCGGCCCAGGTGCGCAGCAACGCCGAGCTTGACGCCCTGCTCGGCGAGCCGGTGGATCAGTGGTTGATTGACAACGTGGGCATCCGCCAGCGCCACCTGATCGGCGACGACGAAGTGACCTCCGATCTCGCCGTTTACGCAGCGCGCCAGGCATTGGAACGGGCGGGTGTCGCGCCGGAGGAAGTGGACCTGCTCATCCTGGCGACGGACACGCCGGACTACGTCTCGCCGGGCACGTCGTCGGTGGTGCAATACAAGCTGGGCGCGGCCCACGCGGGCACTTTCGACGTGAACAGCGCCTGCGCCGCCTGGGTGATCGGGCTGGACATGGCCGGGCGCTACATCGCCACCGACGCGGCCTACCGCCACATCCTGGTCATCGGGGCCTACGGCATGACCCGCTACGTGGACTGGACGGACAAGCGCACCTGCACCCTCTTCGGCGACGGAGCGGGCG
>JAGPFT010000512.1 GCA_018056405.1 Anaerolineae bacterium | reverse complement strand
AGAGGGGATTGAGGGGTGAGGTAAACCCGCGCAGCGGGCTTCTCAACCGGTCCCTCACAGAGCGCGCAGTGGTCGCAGAGAAAGCCTCAGAGCTTTTCCGACTTTCCCCTCCGCGCCCTCGTCATCTTAGCGGCTCAAGATCACTGCCCCCAAAAGCGAATGCGCCCTGAGCGACACGCAACGTGGCCAGACAGGTCACCCGGTTGTCGTTCTCTCCCCCACCAAGTATCATTACCGGCAGGCTGCCTTCCCGCGCACCCGCATTGACTGGCGGCAGACTGTTGGCGTACTCTCAGCCCGGATGGGACTCATGACAGTTGTACACGCGGCCCCGGCCATCTCCAGACCGAACCCGCAGAAGAAGAATATCCTGATTAGCCGCCTGGCCCGCGCCCCCTGGTGGCTGCTGCTGATGGCATTGATGGTGATTCTCTTCGTGCTCAGCGTCAGCGACCGCCACCCCTACCCGATCATTTGGGGCGCGGTCAAGCAGGGCATCTGGACGACGATCTGGGTATCCATCGTCGCCTACACCATCGCCGTGATCCTGGGGCTGTTCATCGCCCTGCTGCGCCGCTCGAACAACGTGGTCATCTACCAGCTCAGCACGTTCTACGTCGAGGGCGTGCGCGGCATTCCGACGCTGGTGCTGGTCTACTACATGGCCCTGGCCGCCATCCCGCAGTTAATCTCGCTCGGCAACGACCTGGGCGAATGGCTGACCTGGCTGCGTATCACGGTCACGCTCAGCGATAGCGCCAGCTTCGATCTCACCTTCCAGGGCATTGGGTCGCGCCTGGCGGCGTTCGACACGCGCCAGTTTCCGAACACCTACCGGGCGATCATCGGCCTGGCGATTTCCTACAGCGCGTTTCTGTCCGAAGTCTTCCGCGCCGGCATTGACAGCGTTGGGCGCGGCCAGCGCGAAGCCGCCAGCAGCCTGGGCATGACTCACCGCCAGACCATGCGCCTGATCGTGCTGCCACAGGCCATCCGCGTGGTGATTCCGCCGCTGGCCAATGACTTCATCGCCATGCTCAAGGAAAGCTCGCTGGTTTCCATCCTGGGCGTCGAGGACATCACGCGCCAGGGCCAGACCTACGCCGCCAGCACGTTCACCTTCTTCCAGGCGTACAATGTGGTCGCCCTGACTTATCTCGTGCTAACTCTCTCTTTGTCTATGGCAGTCAAGCTGCTGGAGATACGCCTGCATCGCGGGCGCGAACATGCGTAGCAGTCAGCAGTCAGCAGTCAGCGGGCCAGGGGCTTCCAGGCCCAGGATGGGCGGGGGGATCAGGACTGTCCGCAAGGGCGAATTCACGACCAGGCGCGGCGCCGGTCTCTTTTGCTGATGGCTGACCGCTGACCGCTTCTCAGAGGAGGAAGACCATGTTCGACTTCAGCGAGCGCGTGGCGCTCGTCACCGGGGCGGGTGGCAACCTGGGCGGGGCTGTCGCCCGCGCTTTCTACGATGCCGGGGCCAACCTGGTACTCGCAGAGCGGCGCGCCGACCGGCTCGCCGAGACGTATCCGGCGGAGCGGTTCGCGCCCGCGCGCGTGCACTTGGCCGCCGCCGACCTGACCGACGAAGCCTCGGTAGAAGCGCTGGTCGCCGGGGCGCTGGATCGCTTCGGCGGACTCGACATCCTGGCCAACACGGTTGGCGGCTACCGCGCCGGAACGCCAGTGCACGAGACGCCGCTGGAGACGTGGGAGTTCATGCTGGCGCTCAACGCGCGCTCGGCCTTCCTGATCAGCAAGGCGGTTGTCCCGCCGATGCTGGCGCGCGGCGGCGGCAAGATCGTGCATGTCGCGTCGCGGGCCGCGCTGAGCGGCAGCGCCCGCCAGGTCGCCTATAGCGTGTCGAAGGGCGCGGTCGTGCGTCTGGTCGAGACGCTGGCCGCCGAGCTGCGCCACAAGGGAATCAACGCCAACTGTGTGCTGCCCGGCACCATAGACACGCCGCAGAACCGCGCCGAGATGCCCGACGCCGACTTCAGCAAGTGGGTCGCGCCGCAAGCCATCGCCGACGTGATCCTGTTCCTGGCCTCGGACGCAGCGCGCGCGGTCAACGGGGCGGCGGTGCCCGTCTACGGACGGAGCTGACGGTTCCCGCGCCACAGCCGGGCCGGACTCTATTCAACAGGACAGCGCATGAGCGCGTCACTGCGCGTGCAAACCCTGGGCATGTTCCGCGTGTGGCTGGACGACGAGCCGCTGCCGAGCGCCGTCTGGAAGCGCGAGAAGGCGCAGCGGTTGTTCCAGTTCCTGATCACCGCGCGCCTCAACGACAGCCATCAGATGCTGCCCAAAGAGCGCATCGCCGCCGAGCTTTGGCCGATGCTCGACGCCGGACGCGCCGACCGCGACTTCAAGGTGGCGCTCAACGCGCTCAACGACGCGCTGGAGCCGAGCCGTCCGGCGCGCTCCCTCTCGACGTTCATCGCGCGGCACGGCCTGGCCTATGGTCTCGATCCCGACGCAGCCATCGCCATTGACGCTGAGGAGTTCCGGCGGGGGCTGCGCGACGCTGCCCGCCTGGAGCGCGACGCCCCTTCTGCCGCTGTGGACGCCTACCGCGACGCGCTGGATCGCTACGCGGGCGATTACCTGCCCGACGCGCTCTACGAGGACTGGGCCAGCCTGGAGCGCGAGCGCCTGCAAACGCTCTACCTGACGGGGGCCATGCGCCTGGCCGCTCTGCTACTGGACGAAGGGGGCTACCAGGAGGCGATTCACCTGTGCCAGTCCGTGCTGATGATGGATCGTTACTGGGAAGAAGCCTACCGGCTGATGATGCTCAGCCATGCCCTGCGCGGCAACCGCCCGCTGGCCCTGCGCGTGTACGAGGGGTGCCGCGCCGCGCTTGAAGAGGGGCTGGACTTGCTGCCGATG